>CAZDRW010000405.1:0-2387 GCA_964507555.1 uncultured Desulfarculaceae bacterium | reverse complement strand
CAGGCGATTGGAGATCAGACGTGACGGGCAAGGCGGTTTTAACCGGAACCCATTTCATTAACGGCGACGAGGCCTGTTGCGAGGGCGCCCTGGCCGCGGGCTGCCGCTTTTTTGCCGGCTATCCCATTACCCCGGCCACCGAGGTGGCCGAGCGCATGAGCCGGCGCCTGCCCCAGGTGGGCGGAGTGTTTATTCAGATGGAGGACGAGATTGCCTCCATGGCCGCCATCCTGGGCGGCAGCTGGGGCGGGGTAAAGTCCATGACCAGCACCTCGGGCCCCGGCTTTTCCTTGATGATGGAAAACATCGGCTTAGGCGTCTGCACCGAGACTCCCTGCGTGGTTTGCAATGTGCAAAGGGCTGGCCCCAGCACCGGGCTCCCCACCTTGGTGGGTCAGGGCGACATGATGCAGGCCCGCTGGGGCTCCCATGGGGTTTACGAGATTATCTGCGTGGCTCCGGCCTCGCCCCAGGAGATGTTCGACTATACCATCCAGGCCTTCAACCTGTCTGAGCGCTTCCGGGTTCCGGTGATGATCATGGCCGACGAGGTGGTGGGGCACATGAACGAGCGGGTGGTGATCCCGCCAGCCGAGTCCATCAAGTTGGTGGAGCGGACCAAGCCTTCGGTGCCGCCCGCAGAGTACTTGCCCTATCAGGCCGGGCCGGACGGGGTGGCGCCCATGGCCAACTCCGGCGACGGCTATCACATGCACATCACCGGGCTGACCCACGACGAGCGGGGCTATCCGGTGATGGAGGTCTGGGCCCAAGAGCATATGACCGCGCGCATCGTGGGCAAAATCAATAACAACCTGGACCAGATCCTCGACTACGACACTCTGTACATGGAAGACGCTGAAGTGGCGGTGGTGGCCTACGGCATCAGCGCCCGCTCGGCCAGGGGCGCGGTGCTGGCCGCCCGCGAGGCCGGAATAAAGGTGGGCCTGGTCAAGCTCAATGTGGTCTGGCCCTTCCCCGAGGACTACATCCGCGAACTATCCCGCAGATTAAAGGCCATGGTAATGCCGGAGATCAACCTGGGCCAAATGGTGCTGGAGTTGGAGCGCCTGAGCCAGGGACGCTGCCAGGTACGCCTGGTAGCGCATCCGGGCGGGGGCATCATCACCCCGGGCCGCATCATGGACGCGGTGCAGGCCGTGTTGAAGGAGGCCGCATGACCCCCCAGTCCCCCCAGCCCGCAACCCAAGTTCAACCGATCCATCCCCAGGACCATCTGCTGCGTACCGACCGTATACCGCATATTTGGTGCTCGGGCTGCGGCATCGGCATCGTGTTCGGTTCGCTCATGGCCGCGGTGGTGAAGTCGCAAGTTCCCTTGGACGACGTGGCCGTGGTCTCCGGCATAGGCTGCACCGGCCGCATGGCCGGTTATATCAAGCTGGACTCTTTCCACACCACCCACGGAAGGGCCATTCCTTTTGCCACCGGCCTCAAACTGACCCGGCCCCAGGGCAAGGTGATCGTGGCTTCGGGCGATGGCGACCTTCTGGCCATCGGCGGCAACCATTTCATCCACGCGGCCCGGCGCAACATGGACCTGACCATAGTCTGCGTCAATAATTTCAACTACGGCATGACCGGCGGCCAATTGGCGCCTTCCACGCCTTTCGGCGCCAAGACCACCACCACGCCCATGGGCAGCCCGGACGAGCCTTTCAATTTCTGTGCCCTGGCCGCGGCCTGCGGCGCGACCTATGTGGCGCGCTGGACTGCCCTGCACGTGCGACGGCTGACCAACGCCATTCACGAGGCTATTAACAAGAGGGGCTTCAGCTTCATCGAGGTGATCGCGCCTTGCCCCACCGCCTTCGGCCGGCGCAATAAGATCCGTAGCGCCCTGGATCTCCTGCGCTTCTACTACGAACGCTCAGTAGTTAAAAATAACATCACCCCAGGCGAGGCCACCATCGACTTTGACCATAACCTGTCGGTGGGAAAATTTCTGGATATCCAGCGGCCCACCTTCCTGGATCAATACGAGATGGTGAACCGCGGCGAGTTGGAAGCTTGGCCCGCCACCGGGGTGGACGCCTCGGCCGCAGGCACGCGCAAAGCAGGGTAGGTGAGCATGGCGCAGACGACTCAACGGGAAGTGATAATCACCGGCTTCGGCGGCCAAGGCATAATCCTTACCGGCAACATCCTGGGCAAGGCCGCCACCATCGGCGACGGCCGCCACGCCACCATGACCCAGTCCTACGGCCCGGAGGCCCGCGGCGGCTCCTGTTCCTCCCAGGTGATTGTGTCCGACGGCGAAATCGCCTTTCCCTACGCCGAAAAGCCCCAGATGATCATTTGCATGAGCCAGGAGGGCTTCACCAAGAACAAGGACTTCCTGGTCCCCGGCGGGCTCTTGATCTGGG
>CAZDRW010000404.1:0-3959 GCA_964507555.1 uncultured Desulfarculaceae bacterium | reverse complement strand
CATAAGAGGCGGTGGTGTTGTCCATGCTCTGGGCGGGCAGGCTGCCGCTCTTGGCCAGCACCTTGTGGCGCTTATAGAGTTTGGCCGCGTCCTGCAAATGAGCCTGGGCCTGCTCCAGCTTGGCCCGGGCCTGGGCGATCTCCTCGGGCCGGGAGCCGCTTTTAAGCCGCGCAACCCTTTGCTCCTGCGCCGCCACCTGGGCCTGGGCCCTGGCCACCTGGGCCTTGTAGCGCTGGTCCTCCAACTGCCCCACCGGCTGGCCGGCTTTCGCCCGGTCGCCCTCCTGCAGGGGCAGGCTTTCCACCCGGCCGCTGGCGTTGAAGGCCAGCTGCACCTGGCGGATGTCCACGTTGCCGTACAAGGTCACCCGGCTGACCGGGCCTTTTTCAAAGCCGGCCAAATAGTAAGCGCCATAGGCCGCAGCACCCACCACCACCAGCAGGACCACCAACAACACAAGCTTTTTGCGCATTTTGCCTCGCCTTGCCTAGGCCGCGATCAGCTGCAGGGAGCATTACAGTTGCTCATGCCAATCAAGCGGGCAGGATGAGAATCGTATCTTTGCATACCAATATAGCACCAGGCCGCGGCCCCCTCAAACTATCCCATGGTTTGGCTGCTAAATTCAGGTTTTTTAACAGGACCGTGGGCAAGAGCCCTCGGATCAGTCAGAATAATAGAATGAAGACCGGAACCGGCTGTTAATCACCTGGGAGGGGGGCATGCAGTTTAAAAGAGCGCTGGTGGTGCTGATGGTGGTTCTGGGGCTTTTGGCCGCGCCTGGGCCGGCGCCGGCCAAGATCAGGCTGCTGCCGGATCAGGCCTGCAAATGCCTGCGCAACCTTGACCTCAAGGCCGGCCCCTATCTACCACAGGGTGATTCATATGTCTGCGAGGCCGTGCGGACGCTCACGGGCGGCAAGCGGCCCAATACCATGAACTTCCAGGTAGTCGGGGTTAAGGATACGGTGCAGGAACTGCGCCTGGAGCTAAGCGTCGACCAGCCCCGCAGCCGGGGCCAGGCCAACAATATTATGGCTCAGGCCGCTTTGCACCTGGCTCAGAAGGTGGGCGCTGCCGAGCCGCCGGACGGCTTGGAAGAGGCGGTGCGCCGCTCGTCCGAGGGGAATTGGGAGGTCGGCGGCGTGGAGTTGGTTTTGGTCAAGCATCCCCTGCCCGACCCGCCGGGTTGTTACAAGCTCATTCTCACCGCTCGTTAGCTTTGGGCTGACTTGGCCGGCGAGCCTTTCAATTCCTTGGCGTTGAATAAAAGGCTGCGCCGGTTGATTGGATCCGATTCGACGGCGGCCAGCAGTCCTTGCAAGGCCTGGTAGCGGCGCAGGGTTGCGGTGAAGGCCGCGGTCAGGTCTTTGTGATCCAGCTCTAGATCATGCTCGGCTATCAATTCTTGCAGCCGGCTTTGGGGCTGGCCTGATTCGGAAAGCACATGATTGAGCACTTCCTTGGCGAGCGCCTGCATCAGAGCCTCCCGATTCCGTTTCAAAAAGACGCTTTGGCCCTTGCGGCGCACCGCTTCAATGAAGGACATGGGCATGTGGGCTGATTTGAGAAGTTCGGCGCCGAACAGGTTATGGCTGGATTCGATCTTGTTGAGAAGAATATCTATCTGCCAATCTGCGATGGCTTTGTCCTGCCACTGCGACACAAAAATCTGCAAAAGGGCCGGCATGCCGATATTGCCCAAGAGGCCCACCAGGTAAGCATAGTGACGGTTTTTAAAGCCTAAGAATTCCGCCAGGCTTTTACAGGCAGCGGCCTTCAAAAGGGATTGCTCCCACCAGGTTTGCAGGATTTGCTGCAGCGCAAGCTGCTCTGAATTGAACAGGGTCTTATATACATAAGTCACCATCAGCTCGCGGGTCTCGTTCAAGCCGATGCGCACCAAGGCGTCGCTGATCGTATTAACCGGCGGCATGCCGTAGTAGAGCGATGAATTGGCGGTGCCGATAATTTTGAGGGCCAGGGAGGGCTCCAGCTCGATAATCCCCGAAAGCTGCCGCAGGGAAGAACTATCGCCTCGGGTGAGTCTTTTGATGATGGCGGTGGCGGCGGGCACGGTAGGCACGGTAATACGGTTGGAAGTGGCCTGCTTGAAAAGGGAATTCAGCCAGGTCGTGTATTCGTCCAGCTCCACCTTGTCGGGGCCGTCGTCATCCAGATCCAACTCCAGAACCGCACTCAATGCATCCAGCACCCTTTGATCGTATCTGCCCTGGCTGGCTTGCATCTCCAGCAAGGCCTTTTTATAGGACAATTTCTTGCGGTAGGGCCTTTCCGAGGAAAGCGCCTCGAAAACGTGGGTTGCATGAAGAATACGCGCGCCCAGGGGCAGTTCCGAGCCGGACGGGTCCTCCGGGGAGCCTTGGCCGTCAAAGCGGTTATTATGATAGCGGATGATCTGGCGGACCTTGTCCAGGGTGGGCAAGGAGCCCAGGATCTGGAGCCCCACTTGCAGCTGAGAGTCCACGACCTCCCTTTGCTGGGGGGTCAGCGGGTCGCTGCTGTGCAGGATCTCGTCGGGAAGCACCAGGTAGCCGATGTCGTGCAGGAGCCCGGCGATGTAGACCTGGTCGGCATCCGCGCTGGAGAGCCCCAGATGCTCGGCCACGGCCCGAGACAAGTCGCCCACGCGTTGCGAGTGACCCAAGGCATAGGGCCTGCGCGATTCCAAGGCCGAGACGATTTTTATGAGCAGGCCAAGGAATTCTTTGTGATAAGAAGGCAGCTTTGGCATTGACTGATTCCTGTCGAAAGATACTTATGGGTCAATGCGCCATTAATAGGCTTAACCTATAGTATACGACAAATCAAAATTATCATCCCATATAGTGATAATGAAAGGTAAAAATAAGTCCGGCTATTTGCACTCTGCGAAAACAAACGATAGGGTTTAACTACCAGGCAGCATGGGTACGAACCTTACCAGGCCCAGGCTTTCCCGGCGAATGGTTCCTTGTTGGTTTTTGCTCAGCAACAATAATTCCTGGGTTCCCCCCACGGGCCCCAGGGGCAGGATCATGCGCCCGCCCGGTGCCAGTTGGTCGAGCAGAGCGGGGGGGATCTCTTGGGGAGCCGCAGTCAGGATAATGGCGTCAAAGGGCGCCGCCCGGGGCCAGCCCTTATAGCCGTCGCCGATGCGTAAATGCACCCGGCCGTAACCCAAATCCCGCAACACCTCTGCCGCGCGCCGGCCCAGTTCGGTAACGATCTCGATGCTATATACCTCTTTGGCCATTTCGGCCAGCACCGCCGCCTGATAGCCGCTACCGGTTCCTATTTCCAGCACCTTACTGCCCGGCGTAAGCTTTAAGGCCTGGCTCATCAAGGCCACGACATAGGGCTGGCTTATGGTCTGGCCATAGCCGATGGGCAAGGGATAATCGGCATAAGCCAGCGGACGCTCCGGAGGCAGCACGAAGCAGTGGCGCGGCACCTTGCGCATGGCGGTAAGCACTTGCGGGTCCTTGATGCCGCGTTCGGCCATCTGCTCCCGCACCATGCG
Source organism: uncultured Desulfarculaceae bacterium (assembly GCA_964507555.1). GTDB lineage: Bacteria > Desulfobacterota > Desulfarculia > Desulfarculales > Desulfarculaceae > Desulfocarbo. Next base: position 436 of record CAZDRW010000404.1, on the reverse strand, counting down.
GCTGCGCTCAGCCTGGCGCTCATGGGAGCCGCAGGCTTGGCCGGCCGGCGCCCGGCTCGCGGCGGGCGGAGGAGGGGAGGGGGCGGCGGCCAAGGCGGCCCCGCAGAAGGCGAGAACCGCCGCCAGACATACCGCCAGGAGGCGCGTGCGCGTTAACGGCACGCGGCGCTAGCTTTTGCGGGAGGTGATCGCCATGAAGCCGCTCATGAGCTGGTTCACCTTGCGCCCCTGGCAGTGCGGGCATTTGGCCTTCTTCTTTTCCTTTTGCGAGATGCTCATCATCTGCGTGAATTCCTTGCCGCAGTCCTTGCATTGAAAATCGTAACTGGGCATGGCCTCCCTCCTTGGCATTAGTCCCTAGGTCTATTGTCGCGGCCAGGGTGGGGTGTAGGTCAAGGGGGTATTTTAGTGGACATGACATTGGGCGCAAATATAG
>CAZDRW010000403.1:0-3973 GCA_964507555.1 uncultured Desulfarculaceae bacterium | reverse complement strand
CTGCTGCGATAGCGCTCCCGCCAGAAATCATGGCATGCGCGCACCGCCAAGGTGGAGAGCCAATGGGAAAAAGGCTTCAGCGGCCGGTAGCCGGGCAAGGAAACAAAAGCCTTGATGAACACCTGGTGCACCACTTCCGCAGCCTCCTGCCGGGGAACCTTGCGCACCACGATCCCGGCCACCTGTGCTTTATAGCGCTCCACTAGCTTTTCAAAAGCCTGGCCATCGCCGGATAAAACCCGGGCGATAACCTCTTCGTCAGTGAGCGAGTTGGGCTCCGGTGCCAATGATTATTCCCTAAAAGGTGATCCCCGGCCGCAGCAACCGCCGCCCTAGTTGTTGCCCGGGTGGCGGCTGCCGGCCAGTTCATTATAACCGCATCGTAGCCTATCTCCACCCAGGTTTCCACGCCTCGCTCCTTGCCTAAGGCCTGCCGCCAGATGCCGCCGCTAGCCGCTGGCCCCCGGCGCCAAGGTACTGGTGAAGCGTTGGTCCACCCACCCCTGTTGGCCCGTGGGAGACTGCACATAGAGCCAGCCCGGCGCGGTGGCGAGCACATTCAGGGTATCGCCCAAATGAACCACATAGACCACGGCATAGTTGGATCCCGGTCCCTGCCGCATGTTCAGCGCGGACGCGATCACGGTGACGCCGGGGTAGGCCGTGCTGACCGCTGGAGGGGCTGGCGCCACTCCCACCGGCGGGTCCACGACCATATAGCCTGTGGGCACCCGCTGGTAATAGGTCCCCAGGTAGGAGTAGTAGGTGATGCCAGCGAGCAACAGGGTGGCAAAGCCCAAGGGCAGCCAAGGCACCACCATGCGCCGCGGAGGCGTCACCCACACGTATCCGCGGCCATAAGGCCGGTAATAACGGCCGCCATGATAGTAGTAGGGGCGGCCCCTGTATTCCACTCTAGCGTGACCCGCTGGCAGATGGTTTAAAATCCCCGGCGCGGGGCGGCCCTGCCCCGGGCGGCTGGGCGCGACATGTACCGGTGCGGTACGACCCGGCGCGGGGCGGCTCGGCGCCATGCGTTCCGACCACTGGTGGCCCTGCGACTGGCCTGACTGACGGCCCGGAGACGGGCCGGACTGGCGGCCCGATTGATGGCCCCTTTCCTGGTACTGCTCGTGATCCCTGGCCAGAGCCTGACCGGCCGGCCCCCACACCGGAGTCACGCAGACTCCCAAGACCAGGAAACCCACCAGGGCGGGAAGCGCTCTCCTGCCCCGCTTATTGATTATGCGACCGATCATGGCGAAACCTCCGTATTGGCGTCGTATATTGCCGGGCGCCCCCCAGTAGCCTCCTTTGCCTGGCCCCTGGCCTATTAGCTGCCGCGGCTCCTATATGGTTAATCGCTCACCACGGCGGTTGGGTTTCAGTGCAGAAGCATTTTTTCGGGCCGGCCCATCCGCTTCTGAATCACCGGCCTTGGGCCGCATTACTAGAGAACCCACTTGGCATTAAGCAATATGGGCTTGGGAGGCGCTGCTCCGCTTGCCTGCCAAAGCCCTCTAATCAGCTGCGCCCGGGAAAGGCTTGGCTGTTCCTGCCTGTTGCAGGGCGGCCACCGGCACGGCATGGGCGCCGCCGTCCGGCTCGGGCTGCCAGCCTCCTCCCAAGGCCTTGTATAGTGCTATCAGGTTGGTGGAGACCGCGCCAACGCTGCGCACCAAGGCGTCCTCCGAGGCGTATAAGGCGCCTTGGGCCTGCAACACGTTGAGGAAGTCGACCTGCCCCTCGCTATAAAGCATGGTGGCCAGTCCCAGGGCCCGGCGATTGGCGGCCACCGCGGCGGCCACTTGGCGCTGGTGGTCCTGCTCGGCGGTGGAGGCCACCAGAGAGTCCTCCACCTCGCGCAACGAATTGAGCACCGTCTGGCGATAAGCCAGCAAGGACTCTTCCGCCAGCGCCTCCTGCAACTCGATATTGGCCCGAATCCTGCCGCTTTCGAAGATGCGCCAGTTCAGGGATGGGCCGATGTTCCAAAAGCGTCCCGCCCAGTCGAACCACGATTGGAAGGCGCTGGACTGGTATCCGGCGCCGCCGGTCAGGTAGATGCGGGGGAAGAGGTCGGCGGTGGCCACTCCAATTTTGGCGGTGGCCGCGTGCAAACGGGCCTCGGCCTGCCGGATGTCGGGCCGGCGGCGCAAAAGGTCCGAAGGCACGCCCGCCGGCACCAACGGCGGCGATTGGGGAATGGCGGCGGAGGGGGCCAGTTCGGCGATAAGCGCCGCCGGCTCCTGGCCCAGGAGCAGGCCCAGCGCGTGGATGGTTTGGCGGGCGGAGGATTCCAGCAACGGAATCTGCGCCGCGGTGGTGGCGGCCTGAGCCTCGGCGTTGGCCGCGTCCAAACCGCTGACAAAACCGGCCTCCTGCCTTTGCTTGGTGAGGCGGGCGGTGTGCTGCTGGGCCGCCAGGTTGGCGCGCGCGATTATGGCGCGCTGCTGCAGGGTGCGCAGATCCAGGTAGGAACGAGCCACCTCGGCCGCCAGGCTCACCCGCACCTCCCGGCTGGCCTCCTCGGCGGCGCGCAGTTCGGCGTCGGCGGACTCCAGTTCCCGGCGACGTCCGCCGAAGATGTCCAACTCCCAGCTGGCGTCAAAGCCGGCCTGGTAATAGTCGCCTATGGAGGCCCCCGAACCGCCTGCCCGGCTGGAAGTGTAGGGCGAACGGCTGCGTTGATAGGAGGCGGAGCCCCCCACCTGCGGTCCCAGCCCGCCGGCGGCGATGCCCCGGGCCGCCCGGGCTTGGCGCAGGCGGGCCCAGGCCTGCCTGAGATCCAGGTTGGACTTGAGCGCCCGCGCCTCCAAAGAGATCAGCACCGGATCATTGAAGATGGTCCACCAACGGGCCAGGTCTTGCTCCGTCGGCACGGATACTTTCGCTGGCGGGGCGGGCTGCGCTGCCCATTGCTCCGGAACCTGGGGCTGCGGCGCCTGGTAGTCGGGCCCCACCAGGCAGCCGGCGGCCAGGAGGGTCAGGCAGGGCAAGGCCAACACGGCTGCCCGCGCCTGCCCCGACAAGTTGCGCCATTGGCCGTAGCGGCCTTGCTCACCTGCATTGTGCTTGCGTTTCATTTTCATCACTCGTAGCGCAAAGCCTCGATGGGATCAAGCCTCGAGGCCCGCCAAGCTGGGTAAAAACCAAAGATGATGCCCACGCTGGCCGATACCATGACCGAAGCTATGATAGCGCCGGGCGAGGTGGCCACTGGCCATCCCAAAACCGCCCGTACCAGTTGCGAGCCGCCGTGTCCCAACAGGATTCCCATGGCTCCGCCCACCAGGCAGAGCACCACCGCCTCCACCAAAAACTGGCGCAGGATGTCGCGGCCCCGGGCGCCCACGGCCATGCGCAGGCCGATCTCCCGGGTGCGCTCGGTCACCGACACCAGCATGATGTTCATAATCCCCACCCCGCCCACCAAAAGCGAGATCATGGCCACCGCCAAGAGCAGGTTGGTCATCAGCTTGGTGGTGGAGGCCAGGGTCTTGGTCATCTCGGTCATGTCGCGGATGTTGAAGTCCGAGGGCTCGCCGGGTCGGATGCGGTGGCGCTCGCGCAAGAGGTTGGTGATTTGCTCGATAGCGTCCGGCACTTGGCCGGCGTCTACTGCCGCGGCCATGATGCGGCTTATGTTTTCGAAGCGCACCGGCATGGGGTTGTCGGCCAGCTGCGCCGCCGAACGCGCGGGATAGAGGTTGTCCTGGCCGGGATAGATCTTGCTTAGGGTGTTGATGGAGCCGCTCAAGTCCTGGCCGCCGGACGAGAGGCTGGCGGCGCTCTGGTTGGCGTTTTCCAGGGTGGAGCCGGTGACCCGGTACTTTAGGGTGGTCCAGGGGGCCAAAAGGATGTCGTCCTGGTCCATGCCCATCATGTTGGCGCCTTTGCCGGCCAGCACTCCCACCACCCTGAAGCTCACGTTCTTGATCCTGATCTCCTTGCCCACCGCGGGCTCGTCTTG
>CAZDRW010000402.1:0-3975 GCA_964507555.1 uncultured Desulfarculaceae bacterium | reverse complement strand
AACTTGATCCGGGAAGGTTCTTCACCCAGCCTAGAGCTTGCAGACCTAGCCAGGCGCAGGACCGTCAACCTCCCTTTTGTGTTTACTCCGGTCGGCCTGGCCATGTGGATGGTGATCCCCGCTGCCTTCATAATTCCCTTTCACTATATATATGAGTCCGACATCCACACCTCGGTTTTCCTGAGCAGCAGAGCGGCCATGGTGGGCCTCATCGCCTCCACTATCTCGTTTTTCTTTCTGGAGCGTCATTCACGCAGGGTCTTGATTCCCTATTTCTTTCCCCAAGGACGCCTTTCCGAGCTTAAGCGCACCGCTCAACTGGGGATATCGCGGAGGATCCTTCTTTTGTACATGGGCGGCACCTTGGTGCCCTTGATCATCCTCTTGTCAACGCTTTTTATGCTGCAATTCGAAGTGGCTGATAGCACCTTAAGCGCTGTGGCCTACGGCCGGGGGATATTCATATTCTGCATCGCCCTCTGCGCATATTCCTTTTTCAGCGCCCTGCGCTTGAACAAATTGGTGGGCAGCTCGGTGGCCAAACCCCTGCGCCAAATGCTCAAGGTGGTCGACCAGGTACGGAGCGGTGATTACGCCCCCCGGGTGCAGGTGGTGTCCAATGACGAGATTGGAGAGCTGGGCGACGCTTTCAATGAGATGATCCACGGCCTGGCCGACCGGGAACGTTTGCGCAAGGCGTTCGGCAAATACGTGAATCCCGAGATCCGCGACGAGATTCTCTCCGGCCGCATACCTCTTCAGGGCGAGCGCCGCGAGGCCACCATGATGTTCACCGACCTGCGTTCCTTCACTCCTTTTGTGGAGAACAATCAGCCCGAAGTGGTGATAGCCGGCATGCGGGCCTATTTCACGGCCATGCATCGGGTGATTCGCCAGCACCAGGGAGTGGTTCTTCAGTTCGTGGGCGATGAGATAGAGGCGGCCTTTGGGGTGCCGGTGCCCTACTCCGACCATGCCGACCAAGCCATGCGAGCAGCGCTGGCCATGCGCACGGCTTTGGACGAGCTTAACCGTGAGCGCGCCGCTAAAGGACTGGCCAGCTTTTCCCATGGCGTGGGGTTGCATTCCGGCCCGGTGCTGGCCGGCAACAGCGGCTCCGAGGAGCAAAGCGCCTACGCCCTGATCGGCGATACCGTGAACGTGGCATCGCGAATTCAGAATATGAGCAAAAATCTCGAATGGGACGTACTGGCCAGCCGAGAGACGATCTCTCGTTTAAGCTTCAACTGCCCTGCCGAGGAGATAGGCCCGCGCGAAGTAAAAGGCTATTCCAAGCCGGTGGTGATCTACAAGGTGGTGGGTTGAATAGCCTGTGCCTGCCTGAAGACCGGTCCCTCAAGCGGATCGGCGGGATTACTCTCAGCCGAATCTATCCAGCCGAATCTCTGATTGCAACAGCCTGCGGGTGCAGGGCGGCCAACTCCTTGAGCCTCCGGTGCACATAGCGCCACAGCAAGAAAAGCAGAGGACCGATTAGAATCAGGCCTACACCTGTGAAGGCCAAGAAGTCATAGGCGGCATGGGCGCCAGCCGCCAAGAGCACCCAGGGCAGCACATGGGGCATCAGCTCCTTCTTGCCATCCAGAAAGCGCACCTTACTGTAGCCATAACCCCAGATGGCGCCGCAGGCCAGATGCGCCGGCACCGACAGCAGCGAGCGGATAACGATGACCCCCAGGCCGTGCTCCAGCATGTATAAGATGTTCTCCAGGGCGGCAAAGCCTAAAGAGGCGGTCATGGCGTAGATCATGCCGTCAATGGGCTCGTCCACTTCCTTGCGCCGCTTCAGAAGCAGCATGGTGAAAAAGCCCTTGCAAACTTCCTCGTTGATTCCCACGAAAACCGCCAGGCTGAAAAGCTGGCCCAGGGATCCTTCACCGCCGGAAGCGGCGCTTAGGATGAACATGACCCAGGAATTTAGCGGTCCGGCCACGATGACCGCCAAGAAGCCCGCGACCAACCCCACCCAGAGCATGGTCTTTAGAGGCTCGGGCTGCAGCCGGTCATAGCGCCGGATCACCACAAGCCATACCGCCGCGCTCAGAGCGCTGGCAATGAGCGCGGCAACAAACACCCTAGAGGCTGGCCTTGATGTAGTTCAAGAGACCGCCGGCCGTTAACAGCTTGCGGTCGCGGCTGCTGGCCTCCAAGCGCAGCTTGATCTCCCGGCCTCCGACTAGGGCTATTATTTCCTGGGCCCCGCCGGTGATGGCGCTCTTTAGGCCCCGGAACTCCAACACCTCGCCTTGCTGAATCCGATCGTAGTCAGCCGGGTCCGCCAGCAGCAAGGGCACCACCCCGAAGTTGATCAGGTTGGCCTTGTGTATGCGGGCGAATGACTTGGCCAGCTTCACCCGCACCCCCAAATAGCGCGGGGCCAGAGCGGCGTGCTCGCGGGAGGAGCCTTGCCCGTAGTTTTCGCCGCCCAGCACCGCCACCGGGGCCGAGGCCTGGGCGCGGTCGGCAAACTCCGGGTCCAGCGCCGTGAATACAAACCGGCTGATGGCAGGAACATTGGAGCGCAGCGGCAGCACCTGGCTACCCGCCGGCATGATGTGGTCGGTGGTGATGTTGTCGCCCACCTTCAAGGCCACGGTGCACTCAAGATCCTCGGGTAGCGCGTCCAGGTGGGGAAACGGCGCTATGTTGGGGCCCCTCAGCACCTCCACGCTCGAGCCATCGGCCAGGGGCGGCACCAGCGCCTCGGGGCGCACTGGCGGCGCCGGCGGCAGCGCCTCCTGGGGGCCCAGTTGGCGGGGGTCGGCGATATGGCCGGCCAGGCTGGAGGCCACCGCCACCTCGGGACCGCAGAGATACACTTTGTCGTCCTTGGTGCCCGAGCGGCCCGGGAAATTGCGCGGGAACGTACGCAGGGAGTTGGCCCCGGTGGCCGGGGCCTGGCTCATGCCGATGCAGCCCAAGCAGCCGGCCTGGTGCAAACGCACTCCGGCCTCCAAAAGCGGCAGCAGGCCGCCCGCCGCCGCCACCTGGGCCAGGGCCTGGCGCGAGCCGGGGTTGATGGAAAGGCTCACCCCGGGGGCCAGCTTTTTGCCTTTTAAGGCCAGGGCCACGGTCATCAGGTCCTCGTAGCCGCTGCTGGCACAGGAGCCCACGATCACCTGATCCACCTTCACGCCGCCGAGCGCTGAGGCCGTGGTCACCGCGTCCGGGCTGGAGGGCTGGGCCACTAAAGGCTCCAGCGCGCCCAGGTCTATCTCTTCCAGATGGTCGTAGGAAGCGCTCGCATCGGCAGCCAGGGGCAGGTAGTCTTTCTCCCTGCCCTGGGCAGCCAAGAAAGCGCGGGTGCGCTCATCAGAGGGGAAGATGCTGCCCGTGGCGCCCAACTCGGCGCCCATGTTGGTGATGGCCGCGCGCTGGGCCACGCTTAAACTTTCCACGCCCGGCCCGAAATACTCCACCACAAAACCCAAGCCGCCCTTTACGCTGAGGCGGCGCAGCAATTCCAAGATGACATCCTTGGCTCCCACCCAGGGCTGTAGCCGGCCGCTAAGCCGCACGCCTAGCACCTTGGGGCAGGTAAGATAGAAGGGATAGCCCGCCATGGCCGCGGCCACGTCCAAGCCTCCGGCGCCCATGGCCAGCATGCCCATGCCGCCACAGTGGGGGGTGTGGGAGTCGGAGCCCAAAAGCGTGGCTCCGGGGCGGGCGAAATTCAAAAGGTGCAGCTGGTGGCAGATGCCGTTGCCCGGCGGCGAAAACCACAGGCCGTAGCGGGCCGCGATAGTCCGCAAAAAGCGGTGGTCGTCCGCGTTCTTGAAATCAGTTTGCAAAAGATTGTGGTCCACATAGGACACGCTGACCTCGGTGCGCACCCGCGTTAGCCCAAGGGCCTCGAACTCCAAGGCGGCCAAGGTGCCGGTGGCGTCCTGGGTCAGCGTTTGGTCGATTTTAATGGCTATCTCGTGGCCCGGCGCGAACTGGCCCGCGCGGATC
>CAZDRW010000401.1:0-3990 GCA_964507555.1 uncultured Desulfarculaceae bacterium | reverse complement strand
CACCGAGGAAGGCGCGCGCCTCCGCTGGTTTTTGGTGAACCCGGCCTATCACGGCTACGGCCTGGGCCGCCTGCTCCTGGAGCAGGCCCTCAAATTCTGCTGCCAGCGCAGCTATGAAAAGGTCCATCTCTGGACCTTCCGCGGCCTGGAGGCGGCCCGCAGGCTTTACTTGGCCTACGGCTTTGTCATGACCGAGGAAAACCTGGTGCGGCAGTGGGGACGGGAACTGTATGAGCAGAGATACGATCTCGACCTGAACTCGCCCAGTGCCCGCGAGCTCGCACGCATTTTATAAAAAGCAAACTCGATACCCCCTGCAAACACCCCAGAACCTAGCAACCAGCAAAACGGATGCTGCATGTGCGCTCAAGGTAATTCAACTCATGCTCCGCGTTTTCCTGGCCCCTTTCCACCAAAACACCATGCCCCACAGCCAGAACAACGCGCTCAAGCCCCAAGCCGCCCGCACCCACTTGGGCTGGTCCGTCGGCTGGGCAGGGGAGGGGGCGGCGTCCTGAGCAGCCTTAACCTGGCCTTGCCGCCAGACGATCTCGCCCTTGTGGCCCATGCCGTCCTCCAAGGTGGCCAGCCATTTCCCCGGCTGATCCGCCACAAAGGCGAAGCGCCCCGTGGCATCGGTGTTACCCACCTGATGGGTCTTGCCCATGGGGTTCAGCACCTTCACTTTGACGAATGACATGGCCTCGCCGTCGCTGTATTCGCCCGTCACCACCACCGCGTCCCCGCGGTCGATTTTTAGGGCAACGCCGTGGGCCAGGGTTGATGATTGCCAGGCCAAAAGCAGGCAGAGCGACAGGAGCAGAGTAGCGGGAAAGACGAGTGCGGGCTTGCGGGCAGACATGATGGGTTTCCTTTTGTTTGTGCGTTGAGATATTAAGCATGTTGGATTGGTAGAACTATTTAATTTCATTGTGTTCATTTATTTCGGTTGTATGTATTGCGCACGCATAACATTCAATGCGTGATGCTCAAATAAGCAGGTATTTTCCGGGGGGATTCCCTTTCTTTTTGAAAAAAGAAAGGTTTCCCCCCGGACCCCCCATCCAAAGAAAAACTATTCTGTTCGGATGAAGCCATATTGTGGATCAGTTTATTCGCTATCGATATATTCATTGATTTAAATGAGCCTCCCTACATGCAATGCACTCGAAACCCCGTACGGGTCGAGAGGCGACGATGCCGTTAAACGGATAGAGCAAATTAATATTTCCCATTTATGCTGATAGCGTTCGCTTAAAAAATATTCTCATAAGCCAGCCGTCTCGGCTTGTTGCAGTGTGATATAACTTTCCTGAAAATTCATCAAATCCAGCACGGCCCTTAGTATTTGGGAGGGGGGGTGGGGGGGAACCTAATTTTTTTTTTTTTACAAAAAGAAATGGTTCCCACCCACACAATGCTTTCTTAAAAGGGCGTTTCGTCTGCATGCGACACTCTCGAAAAAATTACCCATCCCCAAAAACAAACAGGCCGCAACCTCTGATGAGAGGCGACGGCCTTCCTGACCACGTTAAGCGTTTTGCTGCTTTTAACGTACCGGCAGCGTCAATCGCGCACTTCAATGCGCCGCGCCGGGCTTTTTGAACGGGCCGATAATAGCTTGGCCTGGCGTTGATGTCAAGCAAGTGAAGGCATGAATGCTAGCCAAAATAAAGGCGGGGCCCGTTAAGGCCCCGCCCGCTTAGCATTTATTGATGTACCTTGCTGCTAGGCCTCCACCGCCCGGCGGTCGGCCATGTCCACCAGCACGCGCTCGCCCGTGCCCTTGTCCAGGCCCAAGGCGGCGCGTTTCTTGTCGATATGCGCGATCATCAGACGCGCCATCTCATGGGGATCAGTGGCGAATCCCCACTTGCCCATGCCTTTCTTCTCCAGCCCGTTAAAAAGCAGGTCGTGGAACTTGGTGCCTTCCACGATGGGAAAGGTGACGCCAAATAGCGTATACACGCCAGATGCAACAAAGTATTGACCGATGGCGATAGCCTTTTCGCTCATGTACTCGGGCGCGGCGCCGGCCACCGGCAGATCGGCGATGCTCTCGCCCAGGCCGCCGGCCTTCACCATCTCCGAGCAGGCAATGAGGATGCGGCTGTTATCCACGCAGGCGCCCAGGCCCAAGACCGGCGGGATGCCCACGGTCTCGCAAACCTCCCTAAGGCCCGGCCCGGCCAGGGCAGCGGCTTCGGGGGTCAAAAGGCCCGCCTTGGCCAGGGAGATCTGGGAGCAGCCGGTCTGCACCACCAGCACGTCATTCTTGATGAGTTCCTTGACCAGCTCCACGTGCGAATAATCCTGTTTGACCCTGGGGTTGGTGCAGCCCACCACCCCGGCCACGCCGCGGATGCGGCCGTTTATGATGTTGTCGTTCAAGGGAACATAGGAGCCCCGGAAGGTGCCGCCCAGCATGTAGTTGATGTACTCATGGCTAAAGCCGAACACGCCCCGGTCGCGGCGCTTGGGAATCTGCACCGGAACGTTGCGGCCGGCGTATCGCTTGATGGCCATTTCCACCACCAGATCGGTGCAGTCGCGGGGGTCGTCCTCCTCGAACTCGATGTGGGTCACGCCCTCGATATGGGCCCTCGGGTTGGTGGTGAAAAGCCGGGTGCCGTAGCATTCGGCCACCTTGGCCAGACCCTGCTTGATGCACTGCACATCCACCGCCATGGCGTCCACCGCGCCGGTCACCAGCACCGCCTCGGTGCTCATGAAGTTACCCGCGTGCGGGATGCCGCGGCGGGAGAGCATCTCCAGGCCGGAGCAGCACATGCCCACCAGGTTGATGCCCTGGGCGCCCACGGCCTTGGCTTTTTCGATAAGCTTGGGGTCCGATACCGAAGCCAGTATGGAGTCGAACAGGTTGGGCTCGTGGCCGTGGATGATGATGTTGACCTGGTCCTCCTTCAAGACGCCCATGTTGACTTCGCCCTGCACCGGTTTGGGCGTGCCGAAGAGAATATCGCTGATCTCGGTGGAGGCCATGGAGCCGCCCCAGCCGTCGGCCAGGGCCGTGCGGCTGATCTGCTTCATGATGTTCTCGTAGTCCTGGTCCATGCCCATGTGGGTGCGGTGCATGCATTCCATGATTTCGCGCATGGCGCCGCGGGGCGCTATGCCTTCCTTGCGCCACATCTCCTGGGTGGCCTGGGGTGCGCGCTTGAGGAATGGCAACTCGCCTTCTAGCTGGGTGTAACTTCTTTCCAACTCGGTGGCCACGTCGCCGGCGATAGCCATGAGTTCGCGATCACCGGTAGCGATTCCCAGCATCTCGGCCACCTCCAGGAGCTTCTCGGTGTCCTGGATCTCATAGTCTTTATTGCGGCCTTCCACGACCGCGCGGAAGAGCTTGACCATCTCCATGCCGTGGTCGGTGTGGGCGGCGGTGCCGGCGGCAACCATGCGGCCGAAATTGCGCGATTGGATGGTGTCGATGGTGGCGCCGCACACGCCCACCTTGCCGTAGGGGTCATTGGCGTTCAAGCGGCAAGGCCCCATGAAGCAGTGCTTGCAGCAGGCCGATTTGGCGCCGATGGGGCAGGCCTTCATGGCCACCGCCCGGTCGAATGCCGTCTCCACCCCATCCTTGCGGGCTTTGGTTAGCATTTCCTGGGTTGATTCACAAATGGTCAAATCACTGACCGGGATAAGCTTTAGTTTCTCTGCCTTTTTTTCGTCACTCATGCCGCGAGCCTCCTTCATGGAAGAAAATGGCATATTTATATGCAATACGGATGGTTATGTCCCCCTCGCCATCAGCGGCTCCACTTACTTAAACCACGTTACTTTAATAAGGATAACAACTGCCCCAGTCTTTTGCCAGAAATAATAATCATTACTTCTATCAAGAAGAGGACGGATCTAAAGAGGCTTTTGGGACAACCAGAATCAGCCGCCACGGGAAAACGAACGCGAATAAAATAAGTATACATCCCTGCTAGGAAATGGCCAGCCATGGGAAAGGGGTGGGCG
>CAZDRW010000400.1:0-3995 GCA_964507555.1 uncultured Desulfarculaceae bacterium | reverse complement strand
AAGCACCAAATGCACTGTATATAGGATTATGAGGAGTGTCAACCACTAAATGATGGGGTTCCACCCAGTTAGCCCTGCTTGGGAGGGTGGGGCCCGGCGGGAGACAAGATGCCTGAACTGCCCGAGGTGGAATGCGTGCGCCGCACCCTGGAACCTTCAATATTAAACCGGCAAGTTAGCCGGATTCGCGTGGAAAAACCCAAGCTGGCCCGGCCCACCCCGGAGGCCTTCCGCAAAGGCCTCACCGGCCGCAGCATCACCGCCACCAGTCGCCACGGCAAACTCCTGATCCTGCACCTGGACGACGGCGGCATCTGGGCCATCCACCTGGGCATGACCGGGCAGGTGATCTCCGCCGTTAACAGGCCCCAAGCCGACCATATCCACATCACGGTAAGCTTCATGGACAAAGGTCCCAAGCTCTATTACCGCGACGTGCGCCGGTTCGGCTATATGGCCTATTGCCCGGACCGCGCCGCCCTCCTGGCCGGTCCCTTGGCCAACTTCGGCCCCGACGCCTTGGGCTTGGACCTGGAGACGTTTCTTTCCGGCCTGGGCCGCCGCACCGCGCCAATGAAAAATCTGCTTCTGGATCAGCGCATCCTGGCCGGGGTGGGCAATATTTATGCGGACGAGGCCTTGCACCGGGCCGGCATCTCGCCCTTGGCCCGGCCCGCGGACCTGCCCCAAGAAAAACTCATTACCCTGCACGGCGTTATTCAGGAAACCCTGGCCGAGGCCCTGGAAAAGGGCGGTTCAAGCGTGCGCAATTTCGTGGACGCCGAAGGGAGGGCAGGCACTTTTCAGCACGCGCATAGGGTGTATCAGCGCACCGGATGCGATTGCCCGCGCTGCGGGGACACCATCCAGCGCATTGTGCTGGGGGGACGCTCCACCCATTTTTGCCCGGCCTGCCAGTTGGAAGAATAATTTAAGAGGAACCGCCCTGGAATGTGTTTTCAAGAAATACCTGGATTAGTGTCAGCTCTCAGGCTGTCCGCCAAATCCTCGGCTTTTTGCTTGATGGCCAGCTCAAAATCTCCATTTTGAGTAAGGCCTTGTTCCAAGCGCTGGAGCAAATCGTAGTAAAGGTCCCAGCCCTCGCGTTGCTTGCCAAGCTCATCAACAATTTCCTGGGGGTATTCACCCCTTCGAGTGATCATTTGGCCTAACCGGGAAGCGCCTTCATGAAGCAGCTGACAGGCTTCAAGGGTGTTTTCCGGCTTATTGACGGCAAAAAGCGCCGCGGCTTTCAAGGCTAATCTCAGAAAAACCACATGAAGCGGCAATGAAGAAATAAAACAGCCGGTAAAAGGGTCTGCCGTCTGCTTTATGCGTTCTTGGGGCCAAGGCAAGGCCTGGCAATAATCAGAAAACAGCAAGATGCGCAGATAGTCCCCGATGGTTTTGCTCACCTTGGAACTGGCGATAGTTTCCGGTATCAGGTCCTCTTTGTCATGGCGCATTATCAAACCCGGCTTATGCAGGCATCGCAACCAAGGGGGCCGGCTGAACAGGGTTGCGAGTACATAGGCCTGATCTTCAGCCCGGCCAATAAAAGTCGGGGTAAAGGGGCGGCAACGCCTGAGGGAATTTACCAGGATGCCGGTCATGCCTCCTGAAACATGTATTCTTTGAATACAGGCATCATGGCCATCGAGATCCGTGCGGCCATATCGGGTCATCATTTCAGCCTCGGTTGATAACGCTTGAGGCAATGAACTGAAAAACACGGTTTGATCCGCTTTAGGAAGGCCTTCCGGCCAGGGTACGTCGGGAGTAAAAATGCCTTTGGATATATCGCTGTGGTTCACCAAGGCCCCGGCGATCATTCCCAGTTCCACTTCTTGGCCCCAGTGATCGGCTCCCACTGCCCCCCACAGGGGGTCGGCCAAAAGCTCGAAAGCCGAGGCCCCGGCTTGGGAGGTCAGCTCGTGTTGCGGAAAAACCTGGTCCAAATCGATTTTGAAGGTTGCCTTGATCTCGGGCTTGATTAAAACTTGCCAGAACGCCGCCACTGCTTTCAGAAAACTGAAATGGCGTCCATACTCGCCATCCACCCCGATAACCCGATCAAGGGAATCTAGAGAAGCCCTAGGGAAGTAATGCTTCGCCGCCGGGAACAGTACCTCCTTTTTCAAACGGTCCGTATCCCGCTCTGTAAACAAATAAATATCCAAGTTTTTCAGACCGGCGGCATTCCGCAAGGTTTGGTCAATATAGTCGTGGGCCAAATCATGAAGGCTGTCATGAGTCACTGAAACCGAGCATATGCAGGTGAGAGGCTCTTGACCGGTTTTGGCTTGGCGGCTCTGTTCATAGGCCACGGCTTGGCTCAGGCCGCACAGGCCGTGCAGGATTTCGTTTTGATCAAGAACGATGCCCAAAGGAGTGGGGTGGTCATACCAATAGCGCTGTTGGCCCGGCTCCCAATTGCTTATCCGGTCCACCAGGTCTTGACTAAGGCCGGATGCTGCTGAGTCCAAAACACCCGCCGGCTTGCCGAGTAATATATTGCTTGTAAACAAAACTTCGGCGGCTGGGTTTGTAACCGGCTCCGGGTTGGGCCTAAGCACCTTGATTTTTCGTCTCTGGCGCAGTTGGGATACCGCAGCTTCCCGGTTGTCCAGAAGGCTTAAGCCCTCGGGGAAAAACACTTCCCATACAGACTCGACAGCCGGGCCCCCGGTGGGATTTCCCAAGGTTTTTGCCGCTTGTTCAATAGTCGGCACAAGGCCCGGATCTTGGTTTGCAGCCTTGTCCAGTTCGCTTTCCAGCCAACTAAAGCCGTTTTGGAAAAAGTGCGCCAGGGCGGCGGCCTCAGGTCGCTTTGCCATGGCCCCTATATATTCCCTGGCATTGTTTGATTCCTGGTTACTGGTCAATCCTAACAAAAAAGCGGCGTTTAGGTTGCGGGCCAAGGCCACTGGGCCGAGATCTTGCGGGTTGAATTGGCTGGAGATATCCTGGCCTGAAATGGGCTCCCGGCCATGAGTGGATGAAATAAGATTATCAATAATTGAACCGATACTTTTAATCATATTAGCCCGCTTTGCTTATGGTCCGGTTTAAGCTGCATTGTGGGCAAATATTGTAGCACGATAGGCAGAACCTTTTTGGCGGCAGAGCCCTTGCAACAGCTAGCGATGGCCATAGGACCGCCGCCTCGAAACAGACCAACTAACAACTCACTTGGTGTTCGAGCAACGCCGGCAAGACTCGGGCGCTAGAACGACCCGATCTGGCGCTGGACCATGTCCGGTGTGAGGAACTCCTGGTAATGGGCCGGCAAGGCAAACGCCGCCCGGTGCAAGGCCGGAGTGTAGTATTTCATGGTTCCCAGCTGGGCCAGGTGGCCGGGATGGGGCCCGACCATGGGATCCGGCCCCAGGGAATTGATGGCAAACCCTATGCTGCCGCCCAAATAGGTAGGCACCATGGCCAGGTAATAGAGGGTCAGCGGGAACAACCCCCGCATGAACTGGAAAATGTCCTTAAGCATGGGGCCGAAAAAGTTGCAAGACTCGGCTTGGCTCACCACCACTCCGCCGGGCCTGAGCGCCCTGCACACATCCGCATAAAACTCCGGGCCGAAAAGTCCCTGGGCCGGCCCCTCGGGGTCGGAGCTATCCACCAGGATCACGTCGTACGCGGCCTGGGCGCTTTTGACAAAGGCCAGGCCGTCGCCCACCTCCACCCGCGCCTTGGGATGGTCAAAGGCGATTGCCGTCTGGGGCAGATACTCTTTGGCGGCCTGGATCACCTCGCCATCGATCTCGCAGAGATCGCACCTCTCCACGCCGGGGTGTCTCAGCACCTCGCGCAAGGTGCCGCCGTCGCCGCCACCGATGACCAGCACCCGCTTGGGGTTGGGATGGCTTAAGAGCGGCACATGAACCATCATTTCGTGATAGGCCGGTTCGTCCCAGGAGGTCAGCTGAATGGCGCCATCCAAGAGTAGCACCCGCCCCAGAGGGCCGGCCTCCACCACGTGG
>CAZDRW010000399.1:0-4006 GCA_964507555.1 uncultured Desulfarculaceae bacterium | reverse complement strand
GGCCCAGTTCCACTACGGCATCAACATCGCGACTGAAATTCCCTTCTACCCCGCCGACACCGGTCCCTACCAGCCCGCGGGTAGCAACAAGTACTATGACACCCAGACCATGGGCGGCTTGCTCAGCTTGGAGTACAAGATTGGTGCCCTGCAGCTGATCGCCGGCTTTGGTACGGAAGTCATTTCCAACGACGACTGGAAGAACAAGGGTAACTACAAGGATGACAGCTACACCCGCACTGCCTACTTCGTGGCCATTCCTTACCAGGTCAATAAGTACTTCGGTATCCACCCCGAGTTCGCCTACTATAACCACGGCGACAGCGCGGAGACCGGCAAGGACCAGGGCAACGAGTGGATGCTGGGCGTCCAGTTCCGCTTCGTCTTCTAGAGGGGACATCTTGAGTTGCCCTTAGAGGCCTGGCCGGTTTTGGCTGGTATCTTAGGCGCTCAAAGAACTGACACCATGCGATAGGCTTAAACAGCCAAGACCCGGGCCAAGTGCTGGTCCGGGTCTTGGCTGTAAATTTCAGCTAGGATATTTCTAGTACGGCATGAACTGTGCCGCCCAGGGCTTTTACAGCTTTCCAATCACCTTCGACGCTGCCCACCAGATGCACCGGCCCGGCGGCCACGGGCTTGTCGCCGCTGCTGGCCGGAGTGGGGCCGAAGAAAAGGCAAAAGGCGGTGCCCGGCTCCCAATAGGCCAGATCGCCCACGCCCATGGTCTGCTGAGTTTCGCTGGAGAGGTTTTTCAGGGAAGCGCCGATGGAGCCGTAATATTCATCGCCCCAGCGGCTCATATTCAGTTCCAGAGGCAGGCGGGTGGCCATAGCCCGGGCAGTATCGGAGTCCGAAAGCCAGCCTGATAGCGGCACACTGTCCAAGGTCAAGGTGACTTGTATGGGCATAACGCCGAGATCCTGTTTAATAGCTTTCCCAGCGTTCCAAGCGCTCGAAAGCCTGTTCCACGGCCCTGGAGAGCACTTGCAGCTTCACGGGTTTCCTGAAGTAGTCATCGAAACCGGCTTCGCGGCAATCAGACAATTCAAACAAGGAAGGATAGCCAGTCATGGCGAAGATTACCGCCAAGGGGTTAAAGCGGCGGATGCGAAGGCATAATTCCAGGCCATCCAAGCCGGGCAGCTTCAAATCCATCAAAGCAAGCTGGACTCCATGCTGGGCCACCATGTCCAAGGCTTCTTGGCCGTTGGCTGCGGTATCCACCTCGTAATCCATGCCGGTGAAAGCCTGGTTGAGAAGGTCGCGTATGGGTTGTTCGTCATCCACCACTAAAATGCGGCGCATCAGGAACCTCTCCCTCCCGCGGTATCGCCGTGAGCCAAAGCAAGGCAGTAACAAACAGTGCGGGTAAAGGCGTTACAACATAGGGTTAGTAAATATTGCTCCCCAATGTCAATGATAATCGGTGGATTTCGGCTGGAGACGCCAAAACGGCCCGCACCGGCGAGGCCTCTCCGCCTTGAATATTTAGCGGCAGGCAGATGAGGAGGTACTCGCCGGGTTGGGCTGCTTCGAGATCGAGACCCTCCAGGACAAAACAACCCGCGCCCAAGAGCATTTGGTGTACAGGGTAGTTATCATCGCCATGCCGGTCCACGGATAGATAATCCAAGCCCACCAAGGGCGCACCCAACGCCAGGCAGCGCCTGGCCGCCTCCAAGCTCACATACACATAGTCAGGGCTAAAGGCCTGCCTCTTATTTAGTCCGCTGACTGAATTGCGGGTGCGGAAGAGGATAGCCCGGCCCGGTTGCGGCAGGATGTCTGCCAGGTCCTCCTCAAGCACGGCCGGGTTGTCGGACTCAATAACCTTGGCGGGAAGTATGAAGGCGCTTGGCGTGGCCTGGTCCAAGGCCCGGCCGCCGGCGATGAAATGTTTGGGGGCGTCGAGATGAGTCCCCGTGTGGGCGCTCATGCGGAGGGAAGACAACTCAAAGGGATGCCCTGGATCCGGAGCACAGACAACCCGCCGCTCAAATGGCGGATCGCCCGGATAAACGGGCGTTTCCGGTCCCAAGGGCAGACTGATGTCAATAAGGCGGGCGGCCTCCGGCTTTGCGCGACTCATTAAGCGATACCCTCCCAAAACCGTTAGCTGGCTGGAAAGCAGTCCAACCTTGCGACCCGACGGTGTTTGTCTCCCAAATGTATCTCAGCTGTCAACGGTTCGTAACAATTTTCCCATAGTCTTTGGCCGTACCCGACAGCACGGGGCGGAAGTGCCCGTGCGAACCAACTAAAGACTTTATGGAGGATTGTTCCAATGCGTAAATGCTTCCTTTTGCTGGGGACCCTGGCTCTGCTGGCGGCCGCTCTTATAGTAGCTCCCGCCGCGGTTATGGCTGGCGGTAAATCCATCACTATTACCGGCTCCACCACGGTCCTGCCCATAGCCCAGAAAGCGGCTGAGGACTTCATGAAGAAGCATCCCGATGTCCGCATCTCCGTGGCCGGCACCGGCAGCGGCGACGGCATCAAGGCCGTGATCGACGGCACCGCCGATATCGGCGACGCCTCCCGCGAGATGAAAGGCAAGGAGATCAAGCTGGCTAAAAGCAAGGGTATCACTCCTAAGCAGTTCGTGGTGGCCCTGGACTGCATCGTGCCGGTGGTGCATCCTTCCAACAAGGTCGGCGACCTGACTATTCCACAGCTCAAGAAAATCTACACCGGCGACATCAAGAACTGGAAAGAGGTCGGCGGCGCTGACCTGCAGATCGTGGCCATTTCCCGCGATTCATCCTCCGGCACCTTCGAGGTCTGGAATCACAAGGTCCTGGGCAAGAAAGCCCGCGTGCGTCCCGACGCCCAGCTCCAGGCATCCAACGGCGCCGTGGCCCAGGCCGTGGCCGGCAACAAGAACGCCATAGGTTACGTGGGCATCGGCTATGTCAACGACAAGCTGAAGGGCCTCAAGGTCGGTGGTGTTATGGCCAGCGCCAAAACCGCCATGGACAAGTCCTACCCCATCGCCCGCGGCCTGAACATGTACACCCGCGGCGAGCCCAAGGGCGCGGTCAAGGAGTTCATCGACTTCGTCTTGAGCCCCGACGGCCAGAAGATAGTGGTCGAAGAAGGCTTCGTTCCCCTTAAGAAGTAAACCGATTTTTCTGAACAATTTGGGTGCCCGAGCCGGGAAGTCCCCGGCCCGGGCTTTTAAGCAACCTTGAAAAGGAGAAATTGGAAATGAGAGGCAAGATCAAGTTTGCCGTCGCCCTGTTTCTGGGCGCGGCGCTTTGCCTCGGCGCGGCTTGGGTTCCCGCGGAAGCGGCAACCCAGGTAGATCTGGAGAAAAAAATCCAGGCGCTGGAGCAGAGCCTGCAGTCCCTGAAACAGCAGCTGAACGAGGTGAAGACCACCCAGGATCAGCAGGCGGCGGTGGCCCAGGTGGCCGCCAGCGACGCGCTGCCCAAATGGATGCAGCGGATGACCTTGTTCGGCGACACCCGCTTCCGTTACGAGCACACCAGCTATGCCGACAAAGACGGCAAGGCCAAGAGCGGCAAGGACCGCTTCCGGGTGCGCCTGCGCTTTGGCGTGAAAAGCCAGATTCACGAGGACGTGCAGCTGGGCTTCCGCATGGCTACCGGTTCCGACGACGATCCCACCAGCACCAACCAGACCATGGGCAACTACTTCGGCGAGATCACCAGCTGGGGTGTGGACCAGGCCTGGGTGACCTGGACCCCGTCGGCGGTTGGCAAGATGCTTGACGTCAGCTTCGGTAAGATCAAGAATCCCTTCGTCACCTCCAAGGCCATGTGGGACGGCGACGTGGTGCCCGAGGGCGGCTTTATTAAAGGCACCTTCAACAAGAAGGGCACCTTCCAGCCTTACATCCTGGCTTCCTATATGTTCGTGAGCCAGGGCGGCGAGTTTGCCGACAACTTGTACGCCCCGGCCGCTCAGTTGGGCGTGAACGCCAAGATGAAGAACTGGAAGTTCACTGTGGCCACCTCCTACTACTCCTGGGGCAAATTGG
>CAZDRW010000398.1:0-4011 GCA_964507555.1 uncultured Desulfarculaceae bacterium | reverse complement strand
CAAACGTTTGCAGTATTTAAAAGGGCAGACCCTTTCAAGGCGGGAGACTTTGGCTGCCACCATCAAAGAAATCGCCAAAAAGGCCGGGGTGTCCTACTCCACCGTGTCCCGGGCCCTGAATGAAAAAAAAGGGGTCCGGCCGGAGATAAGGGAGCTGGTGATGAAGATCGCCAAGGAAATGGACTATGCCCCCCACGCCTCGGCCCAGGCCCTAGTGCAAAAACGGGTGGGGGTGATAGGCGTGGTGATCCCCCGCACCAGCGAGTTCGCCTTTCAGAATCCCTATTTTTCCTACATCCTGTTGGGCTTGAGCTCGGTGGCCAGAGAGCACGGCTACAATCTGATGCTCTACATCAACGAGAAAAAGAGCTATGCCTCTTTTCATCATCGGCGTTTGGTGGACGGGATCGTGGTGGTGGCCAACCGCATCGACGATGAGCGCATCTTAGAGCTGGTGGAAAAGGGGGTGCCCGCGGTGGCGGTGCCGGGATTCCCGGAGGGCTCGGGCGTGGACATCGCCAGTGTCAACTCGGAGAACCGCAGGTGCGTGCGGCGGGCGGTGAACTACCTGATCGGCCTGGGACACCGCGACATCGCCTTCATTCTTGGCCAGAGCAACTCCAAATACACCATCGAGCGCTCCGAGGCGTTCAAGGCGGCGTTTAGAGAAAACGGTCTTGCCTGCAAGGAAAAATATTTGGTGGAAAGCGACTTTTCCAAGGCCGACGCCTTCCAACTCATGGGAAAATTGTTGGACATGCCGGATCCGCCCAGCGCGGTTATATGCATCAACGATACGGTGACCCCCGGCGCACTGCACCAGATCAACAGCCGGGAGCTCAAAATTCCGGGCGACATCTCGGTAGTGGCCATCGGCTGCTCGGACACCTTGGAACTTTTCGAGCCACCCTTGACCACCATCCACGTGCCGGTCAACCAGATCGGCCAAGCAGCGGCCAACCTGGTAATAGAGCTGATCGAGACCGGCCAATGCCAGCAAAAGAACGTGGTCATACCCACGGATTTGGTCATAAGGGAGTCCACCGGACCTTATAAGGGGAAGCGCTGAAGCTTCTGCGCGGCGGCGCGCCCGGTATGGAGAAGAGAGGAAAATTTTTTTAATGGAAACCGCAAACGTTTGCAGTCGGGACTGGCCCGATCCCCCCAGGGCCATGTCCGGAAAAATGTAGAGGGAGGGAACCGAACCATGACTTACGGAATTCCAGCGAATAAAGTCATCATCACCGTGGCGCAGACCGGGGCGATCACCAACAAGAGACTGAACCCCAACGTGCCCGAGCAGCCGGAAGAAATCGCGGCCTCGGCTTATGACTGCTATAACGAAGGCGCCGCCATCTGTCACGTTCACGCCCGCGACAAATCCGGCGAGAACACCTCGGACCTGAACATCTTCCAAGAGATCCACGGCCGTATCCGGGACAAATGCAAGATTATCATCCAGGACAGCACCGGCGGCGGGCCCAACCTGAGCCAGGAAGAGCGCATCAAGTGCCTGGAGGCCGGTCCGGAAATGGCCTCCTTGAACATGGGCACCCTGATGCGGATCTCCGGACCCTACAAGGGCGTGCCCTGGTCCAACATGCCGCACGAGATCGACTACTACGTGGGCGAGATGGCGGGGCGAGGCATCAAGCCCGAGATGGAAATCTACAGCCACGCCATGCTGTCGGAAGTGCGGCGGCTCATTGCGGAAAACCTGGTGCAGAAGCCCTATTACATGAACATCGTGCTGGGCATGCGCTATCAGGGCGCCGAGCCCGCCACGCCCGACACCCTGGCTTCCATCGTGAGCCAGCTGCCGGCGGATAGCATCTTCAACTGCACCGGGGTGGGCCCGGCCCAGACCAGCCTGGGCACCATGGCCATGATCATGGGCGGCTGCGTGCGGGTTGGCCTGGAGGACAACATCTATTACCGCAAGGGCGAACTGGCGGGGAGCAACGCCCAACTGGTGGCCCGCATGGTGCGCATCGCCCGCGAGCTTGGCAAGGAGCCGGCCACGCCGGACGAGGCCCGCGGGTATCTGGGCTTGCAACGATGAAGGCGGAAGCACGCGATCAGGAGCGCAGAGAGAAAATGCAGGCTAACGAAATAAAAAGCATCGCGGTGATCGGCCTCGGCACCATGGGGCCCGGCATAATCCAGTCCTTTGCCCAGGCCGGTTATCTGGTCAAGGGTTTTGACGTCAATCCCCAGGCTGCGGCTCTTTGCGCCAAAATCATAGAGACCAACCTGGGGACTTTGCAGGAGTTCGGCCTGGCCGAGGCCGCCGAGTCCAAGTTGGCCGTGGGCAGGGTTTCCTATGCGGACTCGCTGGCGGAAGCGGTACGGGACGCGCATATCGTGGTGGAGGCGGTGAGTGAAAACGTCGACATCAAGCGCAAGGTTTATAAAGAGATAGACCAGGCCGCGCCTGCGGAAAGCTACATCTGGAGCAACACCTCCACCCTGAACATCTATGAGTTGGTCCCCGAGGCCCGGCAGGAGCGCACCGTGATCGCGCACTGGTTCGCGCCGCCCCACATCATTCCCCTGGTGGAGGTGGTGAAGGGGCCCCGGACCGCGCCGGAGACCGTGGATCTGGCGCTGGGACTCCTAAAGCAGCAAGGCAAACAGCCCATCGTGATCGAGAAATACGTGCCGGGCTTCATCATCAACCGCATCCTGCGCAACCTGGGCCGCGAGGCCTTCTTCCTTTTGGACAACGGCTATGTCAGCGCCGAGGACCTGGACCTGGCGGTCAAGGCCAGCATCGCGCCCCGCATGATGGTGCTGGGCCTTATCCAGCGCTACGACTTCACCGGACTGGACCTGAGCGCTCGGAATCTTTTGGACGAAAGCTTTTTCGATCCACCCATCGACAACCGGCCCGCCGCCTTACAATCGCGCATCGATAACGGCGATCTGGGGGTCAAGACCGGACGCGGTTTCTTTGACTACGGCGGCCGCGACCTGGCCGAGATAAACCGCGACCGTGATCGCTACCTGCTGCAGGTCATGCAGGGGGTGGGGTTCTGCTTGGAAAAGAAACGACTCGTTTAGCTAACGGGCTATATTGCAACTGCTTGAAGGAGGGTGAAATGAAGTTTAGAGGCGCTTTAATCACTGTGGTAACCTTGGCCGCGCTGCTTTGCCTGCTCTGCGCGCCGGCACTGGCCGAGGATAAATACCCCACAAAACCGGTAAACCTGTACATCCCCTATTCCGGTGGCGGCACCACCGACGTCTCCGCCCGCCTTTTGGCCAACCTGGCCCAGAAAGATTTCCCCACGCCCATTGTTTGCATCAACAAGCCCGGCGGCGGCTCGGCGCTGATGCACGAGCTGGTGGCCCAGGCCAAGCCGGACGGCTACACTTTGGGCGTTCTGGTCACCGCGGGGCTCACCCGCATTCCCTTGCTGCGCAAGGTCAACTACAACCCCATGACCGACTTCACGCCCATCATGCTGTTCGCGCTTTACCAGCATGGCCTGGCCGTGCGGGCCGACGCGCCCTACAAGACCTTTGAGGAGTTTATCGCTTATGCCAAGGCCAACCCCGGCAAGGTGACCTACGCCACCGCCGGCACCGGCTCCGGCCAGCATCTGGTCATGGAATACCTGGCGGCCAAGGAAGGCATCAAGTGGACCCACGTGCCCTACAAGGGCGGGGTCAACGCGGTCACAGCTTGTCTGGGCGGGCACGTAACCGCGGTATCCCAGGCCACTGAGTGGAAGCCTTACGTGCAGGCCGGCCAATTGCGCTTACTTGCGGTTTACGGCATCAAGCGCATCCCCAGCTTCCCCGATGTGCGCACCCTTAAGGAGATCGGCTATGACTACGCCCTGGTCTCCGGCATGGGCATCGTGGGCCCAAAGGGCCTGCCGGCGAACGTGGTGCAGAAGGTGGCCGCGGCCTTCACCGCCGCCACCAAGGAGCCCGGCTTCGCCAAGCTCCTGGACAAGATGGACCTTCTGCCCTACTACCTGGATCAGAAGCAGCTCACTGAAT
>CAZDRW010000397.1:0-4024 GCA_964507555.1 uncultured Desulfarculaceae bacterium | reverse complement strand
ATTCGACCCAAGAGGTGCTGGAGCGCTGCCGGGAAATGGGCAAGAAGGTAGTGGCCGGCGGCCCGCTTTTTACCCACCTGCCCGATGAACTGCCCGGCGTGGATCACGTCATAGCCGGCGAGGCGGAAGATCTCTTGCCCGAACTGCTGGCCGACCTGGCAGAGGGCAAGGCCCGCTTTTTGTACCAAGCGTCCAGCCACCCCAGCCTAAAGAGCACTCCGCTGCCGCAATGGGACCTCATTAATTTGAAGCACTACCGCACCATGTCGGTGCAGTTCACCAGGGGCTGCCCCTTTGACTGCGATTTTTGCGATGTGGTGGCGCTGTTCGGCCGCCGGCCGCGCTTCAAGACCCCGGACCAGGTGCTGGAGGAGCTGGAAAACCTGTACGCGCACAAATGGCGCGGCGCGGTGATGATGGTGGACGACAATTTCATTGGCCACAAGCGCCGGGCCAAGGAGCTCTTGGCCCGGATGGCGGTTTGGCAGAAAGAGCACGGGCAGCCCTTTTCGTTTTTCACCCAGGCCAGCGTCAACCTGGCCGACGACCCCGAGCTTTTGCGGCTCATGGCCCAGGCCAATTTCACCGAGGTGTTTTTGGGGCTGGAGACGCCTTCCGAGTCGTCCTTGAAGGAATGCCACAAGTATCAGAACCAGGGGCGCGATCTTTTGGCCGCGGTTAGCACTATCCAGAGCTACGGCTTGGAGGTAATGGCCGGCTTCATTGTGGGGTTTGATGCGGACCCGCCCTCGATCTTCAAGGACCAGGTGCGCTTCATCAGCCAGGCCGCCATCCCCACCGCCATGGTGGGCATGCTGTCGTTAATGCCCGGCACCAAGCTCTATGAGCGCATGCGCGGGCAGGACCGGCTGCTGGGGCTTCCTTCCGGCGACAACGCCATGGATGTGAACGCCCTTAATTTCATACCCAAAATGGGCGCGGCCGTCTTGGTGGAAGGCTACAAGGAGGTCTTGCGCCGCCTTTACGAGCCCAAGGCCTATTACCGCCGCTCCCTGGCCTACCTAAAGCGCAGCGGAAGGGCCTTGAAGCGCCGGGCCGTGCCCCGCGCCCGGGTTTCCTGGCCCGACATGTTGGCCGGGGTCCGGGTGTTTTGGCGCCTGGGAGTGGCCGAGCGGGGCCGCCTGGCCTACTGGACCTTTTTGGCCAGGGTGGGCCTCAGCCGGCCGGCCAAGATACCCATGGCCCTCAGTCTGGCCGCCACCGGCTATCACCTGCGCATGGTGACCCTGCGCTTTGTGCGGGGGGCCAGTCAGCCCGTGGATGTGCCGGAACAGTCCTAGATTCGGCCTTTTCCTGAACCTCCAGCGCGCGATACCAGCGGCGGATTCGCTCGGCTTATGGTAAGTAGTGCGCCATACAGTTATTTTCCCCAATGCGACCATTTAGGAGGCTTGGCGGGATATGCTATGCATTCCGCCATGATACATATATGACCACCGCTAAGATCAAGCGCGAGGACCTGCGCAATTTGGCTATCGTGGCCCACGTGGACCACGGCAAGACCACTTTAGTAGACGCCATGCTCTGGCAGAGCGGCGTGTTCCGCGAAAACGAGCTGGTTAACGAACGGGTGATGGACTCCATGGATTTGGAGCGCGAAAAGGGCATCACCATCATGGCCAAGAACACGGCCATCACCTATAACGGCGTGAAGCTGAACATCGTGGACACGCCGGGCCACGCCGACTTCGGCGGCGAGGTGGAGCGCACCCTCAACATGGTGGACGGGGTCATGCTCCTGGTGGACGCCTCCGAGGGGCCCTTGCCCCAGACCCGGTTTGTGCTCTCCAAGTCGCTGGCCAAGAAACTGCCGCTGATTGCGGTCATCAATAAGATCGACCGGCCCGACCGCCGCATCGCCGAGGTGGAGAATGAGCTTTATGACCTGCTCATCGACCTGGACGCCAGCGAGGAGCAGCTGGAGTTCCCCATCCTTTACACCAACGCCAAGGCCGGCATCGCCCAAACCTCACCGGAAGAGGCGGGCCAAGACTTAAAGCCCCTGTTCGAGGCCATCCTGGCCTACATCCCGCCGCCGGCCTATGATCCGGAGGCGCCGCTACAGTTTTTGGTGACCAACCTGGATTACTCGGATTATGTGGGGCGCATCGCGGTAGGCAAGATCGTGGGCGGCAAGCTCATGGCCGGCCAACAAGTGGTGCTCCTAAAAAAGGGCCAGGAAGAGGGGCGCTACGGGCTGAGCCAGATCTATACCTATAAGGGCCTGCAAAAGCTGGCGGCCGAAGAGATAATGGCCGGCGACATAGCGGCCGTGGCCGGGGTGGAGGAAGCCTTCATCGGCGACACCCTGGGCGACCCCGAGGACCCGCGGCCCTTGCCCGCCATCAGCGTGGAAGAGCCCACCATGTCCATGGAGTTTTCCATCAACACCTCGCCCATGGCAGGCCTTGAAGGCAAGCTGGTGACTTCCCGTCAGATCAAGGCGCGCCTGGAAAAGGAGACCCTTTACAACGTCTCCATCCGGGTGGAGCCGGGCCAGACCACTGACTCGTTTACGGTGAGCGCCCGCGGTGAGCTGCAGCTGGCGGTGCTGGTGGAAACCATGCGGCGGGAAGGGTTCGAGCTTTCCCTTTCCAAGCCGCGCATCATCACCCAGACGGTGGACGGGGTCTTGAGCGAGCCCCTGGAATTGGCCGTGGTGGACGTGCCCGATGAGTACGTGGGGGTGGTAACCGAGAAGCTTTCCTCCCGCCGGGGCAAGATGAAGAAGATGCAGAACCACGGCCTGGGCCGGGTGCGTTTGGAGTTCGAGATACCCACCCGGGGGCTCATCGGTTACCGTTCCCAGTTTCTTACCGACACCCGCGGTACCGGCATCCTTACCACCTTGGTGGTAGGCCACGCCCCCCATGCCGGTGAGATCGCGGGCCGCACCAACGGGTCTTTGGTCAGCGACCGCCAGGGCAAGGCCGTGGCCTATGGCATCTTTCACCTGCAGCCGCGCGGCTCCATCTTTGTGAGCCCCGGCGATCCGGCTTATCCGGGCATGATCGTGGGCCAGAACTCCCGCGACCACGACATCGCGGTGAACATCACCAAGGAAAAGAAGCTGACCAACATGCGGGCTTCGGGGTCCGACGAGGCCCTGCGCCTGGTGCCGCCCCGGCGCTTCACCTTGGAGCAGGCCATGGAATACATCAATGACGACGAGCTGGTGGAGGTGACGCCGCAAAGCATCCGCCTGCGCAAGCGCGAGAACAAAAAGCTGGGCGGAGCCCGCAAAAACATCTAGCTCACAATTTAGGCAAAGTTCCTGTTCGGGCTAAAGCTTATGGCGCCAGCGGCCCCGCCGGCCGGCTGGCAACCAGAATAATTTTTCCAAATACCTATACCGCTACCTGTATATCCCCGGCTCTTAAACTATAGGTAATCCGCAAATTACCGTATCACCGCCGCCTGCGCGCCCGGCCATATCATTGAACCGCTGACCGATCGCAATTTGCTTAATTGCCTTATGAAGATTACCCATCCCTGAAAATCATGATCCCGTCCCGCCGGTTGCCAGGCGGAACTGTCCGATTAATAACTCCAGATAAGCTAAATAATGAGGGCGGGCCAGTAGGTTATCATCCGTATGTGTCATCTTCCGGCGGCTTATTAGGTGGGCGCTATCGTTAAGATGTCTAAACAATGTCAGCAAGTTTCCTTGTTATGCCGTGCATAGCCTGAAATGTCCATGGGGCCGACAAACGGCTAAGCAAATAAGTTGAGTATGCGATCTGATCATTTGTTGTTAAACCCAAGGACCTGCCTCGACCGAGCCCAGTTGAACCACCTTCTTGCCTGGAGATGGGTAATGAAGAGAGCCTTGGTGGCTTCCGTGCTTTTGGCGATGCTGGCGCTTTACCTGAACGCCTGGGCCGCGGAGCCGGTCATTCTGCTCTGCGATGAGCGGCTTCCCTTTGTAATGTAATTTCCGGATGGAAGCGTGGGGGGGGTGGCGGCCGATTGGGTGTAATGCGTGCTGAATAATTTGGAGGGG
>CAZDRW010000396.1:0-4027 GCA_964507555.1 uncultured Desulfarculaceae bacterium | reverse complement strand
TCATGTCCGCAACCATGGCCTTTATAGGCTTTGCTATCGCGCTGTTGGTTGGAGCAGCGGTGGGATATCTCATCCGCTTGCGCCAAGCTGCCAGCCGGTTGCAGTCGGTGGAGACTCTCAGCCAGAAAATGGTTGACGACGCCCGCCGCGAAACCGAAACCCTTAAAAAAGAGGCGTTGATCCAAGCCAAGGACCAGCTTTATCAAATGAAGGTTGAGTTCGAGGCCGAGACCAAAGAGCGCCGAGCAGAATTGATTCAGCAAGAAAGACGCTTGACCCAAAAAGAGGATTCCCAAGATAAGCGGTCCCAGCAGTTGGAATCCAGGGATCAGGATCTGTCACGCCGCGAATCAAAGTTATTGGAAAGCGAAAAGGAGCTGCTAGTCAAGCTGGGCGAGTGCGACCACATGATGGCAGAGCAAAAGGAGAGCCTTGAACGCATTGCCGCCATGACCGAGGCCGAGGCCAAGGCACAATTGATTCAATCTTTGGAATCCGAGGCTCGCCACGAAGCAGCTAAAACGCTAAAGCGCATCGAGCAGGAAACCAAGGAACAGTCCCAAAAGAAGGCCCAAGAGATATTGGCGTTGGCCTGCAAGCGCTATGCAGGCGATTATGTCACGGAAAAAACCGTGAGCGTGGTCAACCTGCCCAGCGATGAGATGAAAGGCCGTATAATCGGGCGCGAAGGCCGCAATATCAGGGCCATCGAGGCGGCGACTGGCATTGACCTAATAATCGACGATACTCCCGAGGCCGTCATCCTTTCCGGCTTTAACCCCATGCGACGGGAGATCGCCCGTTTGAGCCTGGAGCGGCTCATTTCAGATGGACGCATTCATCCGGCCCGCATAGAGGAAGTGGTTAAAAAGACCACCGCCGAAGTCGAAGCATCCATCAAGGAGGCTGGTGAGCAAGCCACTTTTGACGTAGGTGTTCACGGCATAAATCCTGAACTGGTGAAGCTTGTCGGCCGGCTGCGCTATCGCACTTCCTATGCCCAGAACTGCTTGCAGCACTCATTGGAGGTGGCGTTTCTCTGCGGCATCATGGCCTCGGAACTGGGCCTCAATCCAAAGAATGCCAAACGCGCAGGTCTGCTGCATGATATCGGCAAGGCGGTCGACCATGAAATCGAAGGCCCCCACGCCGTGATCGGCGCCGATTTAGCCAAGCGCTACGGCGAGAAGCCCTATATCGTGCGCGCCATCCAGGCTCACCACGAGGATGTACCGCCGGAAAGCATTCTGGATGTATTGGTGCAAGCTGCCGACGCGCTAAGCGGCGCCCGGCCCGGGGCCCGGCGCGAGATGCTGGAGTCCTATGTCAAGCGCTTGGAGGACTTGGAGCGCATCGCCGATTCAATGGACGGCGTTTCCAAGAGCTACGCCATCCAGGCGGGCCGCGAGTTGCGCATTGTTTTAGAAGCCGAAAAGACCTCGGACGATCAGGCGCTCATGCTGGCCCACGATTGCGCGCGCAAGATCGAGGAGGAACTTATCTATCCTGGTCAAATCCGGGTGACGGTGATACGCGAAACCCGGGCGGTGGACTACGCCAAGTAGCCGGGTTGTAATTCTAGAGATAAAGGGAGGCCCCAATTGGGGTCTCCCTTTTTTGTGAGCAAGTCAGAACGTTGTTCTTAAGGTCAAATAGGCCTAGATGACGCGCAGGCGCTTGGCCTCGGCCCGGGCGTTGAAGCTATCGGCATCTATTACATAGCGATCATGCCTTCCCCGCGAAATCTCGTCCACCCCATCATGGGCGCTTAAAGAAAAAATCAGCTTGCGGCCTTGCATTTCATCCAAGCGTCCCCTGATCGCTACGCTTAATCCGGCCGGAGTGGCGGCGGAATGGCTAAGGTCAACGTGGATGCCAACAGTCTGCTCTTCGGGCCATTCCAGATGCGGGTTCAAGGCCTTGATGCAGGCCCACTCCATAAGCCCCACCATGTAGCCCGTGGCCAGCACCCGGGGCATTAGCTGAAACTCGGGGGAGTCGGGCAGCAAGTGAGGAACAAGGCGCTCCTCGGGTACGGGAAAGGAAAATACAAACGTCAGGCCAGGTTGAAGTGAGTCTTTCATAATACCGCTCCACGATAAAAGTCTTGTCATGCTTCCATTAAAGGAGATATCTATATATTAGGAAAACAAGTTATTTTAAAAATATAGATTAATAAATCTTATGGAATGGCAGCAGCTAAAAGGATTTCACGCCACCGCCCGGCTGGGCAGCGTAACCAAAGCCGCACGAGCAACCTTCCGCACCCAGTCCGCCGTGAGCCAGCAGATCAAGGCGCTGGAAGACGAGTTCGGCGTGGAGCTGATCCAGCGGATCGGCCGCAGGAAGCTGTGCCTTACGCCGGAAGGTCAGCGCGTCCAGGAATTCTGCGGTTTGGTTTTGGGGGAGCACCAAAGGCTGGAGCACGATCTGGCGGAAATGCGCGGGCAGCCCAGGGGCCGCCTAAGGCTGGCCGCGCCCTTTACCACGCTCTATCAACTCCTGCCGGATTACCTCCGAAAGTATCTGAACGACTCGCCCCATCTTGAGCTGAGAATCCTGGACCGCAGCCAAAGCGAGGTCATCAACCTCCTGCGCCAAGGAGAGGCGGACCTGGGCGTTGCCCTGGAGTCGCTGGTTCCGCCTGATCTGCAAAAGCTGCGCTGGAAAAAAGTCGTAGCCAGGGTGATGACGCCTAAGGATCATCCCCTGGCCAAGGCCAAAAAAACCAGCTTAAGAAAAGTGGCGGCCTATCCCCTTATACTGCCGCCGCCCGGCATGGGGAGGGAGCGCCTGGAAGCGCGCCTGAACAGCCTGGGGGTTGACTACCGGGTGGTGATGGAGTCCGCCAACGTGGAGCTGAGCGCGCTTTATGTGGAAAAGGGCTTGGGCGTTTCTTTTGCCACCGTGATTCAAGGCGCGCCTTGGCTGGAGCACCGAAACCTGGCCTTTATCGCGCTTGACAAAGGCTTCCCACCGGACTATCTGGCCATCATCACCCGGCGCGGGCAAAAGATAATGCCCACGCAAGAGGCCTTTATCCAAGGGCTGATGAAAAAGGGCGCTCTAACGGCGCCAAAGTAAATGAAGCGATTGTCATTAGCCGGGTCTTCTTGATTTGCGCAAGAGCTGCAATGGCTATAGGCTATCAAGAATGAAATGATGGGTAGCGGTTATTTGGAGTGGTGGCTGGGTTGTTGTTATTTGGGAAAGAACCAAGGTAGTTGATGCTTACTATTCTTTTCATAGGCGATATTTTTGGCGAGCCCGGCCGGCATGCCCTAGAACGGCTATTGCCACGCATGCGTGATGAAATGGCCGTGGATCTGGTGGTGGCTAACGGCGAGAACGCGGCGGGAGGCCTTGGTCTGACTGCCCGCTTGGCCCGGGATATATGGGGCTGCGGAGTTGACGTCATCACCATGGGCAACCATGTTTGGAAGCAGCGCGACCTGTTGCCAATTCTGGATGATGAGGACCGGGTCTTAAGGCCCGCCAACTTTCCGCCCGGGGTGCCGGGCCACGGCCATGTTATCGTGGAGGCTGCCGGAGCCAAGATCGGCGTGGTCAACCTGCAGGGCCGGGTCTATATGAATGAGTTGGACGATCCCTTCCGCTGTCTGGACGGGCTCCTGGCAGGCCCCCTGGCCAAAGCCGAGTGCGTGGTGGTGGACATGCACGCGGAGGCTTCCAGCGAAAAGCAGGCCCTGGGCTGGTATGCCGACGGACGGGTGGCGGCGGTGGTCGGCACCCACACCCATGTGCAGACCGCTGATGAAAAGATCCTGCCGGGAGGCACGGCCTATATTTCCGATTTGGGGCTTACCGGCCCCCACCGCTCGGTGATCGGCATGGACCCGGCGGCGGCCATAAAGCGCTTCATCACCCAGCAGCCCATGCGCTTCAAAGTGGCCAAAGGCGACGAACGCTTGCAAGGAGCCCTGGTGGAAGTGGATCAGGATACCGGCCTCGCGCTTAGCATCAAGAGAATCAACCAGGAAGCGAGATAGCCGGCAGAATTGACTCT
>CAZDRW010000395.1:0-4045 GCA_964507555.1 uncultured Desulfarculaceae bacterium | reverse complement strand
AAGGAGATATCTCCCTGCATTAGCAGCCGGGAATTCCTGGCCGGCTGCCGGGCGCCCGACCTCTCGGCTTTCCTGTCCTCGGCTCCGGAGCGCCTGGCCGGGGCCGACCCGGCCACCGCGCTCACCCTCTCGCATTTATACGGCCAAGAGGCGGAGTCGGTGTGGGAGCTTAGCCAGGATGATCCCCAGTTGGCGCGGCCGCTGAACCCCGACGGCGAGATCCTGGCCCAGGTGGTCTATGCCGCGCGCCGGGAGATGGCCCGCACCCTGAACGACATTCTATTAAGGCGCACGGGCCTGGGCGGCTTGGGCCATCCGGGCCAGGAGGTGCTTAGCGCCGTGGCCCGGGTCGCGGCGCGGGAGCTGGGCTGGGACCAGGACCGGCAGGAGGAGGAAATCCGCCAGGCCGAGGCGGCGCTTAAGGTGCCGGGCAAGGAGGTGGCCTGATGAGCGCGACTTTCCGCGATGTGCTGCGCTGGGGCGATGCCAAGAGCGAGGCGCATTTGGAGCCGCACCAGATCGCGGCATTGCAGCGGATGCTAGACCTAAAGCTGGAGCCGGGCCGGCGGGTGATGCCAGGCGACCAGCCTATCGAGCTGCCCCCCTCTCCGTTGCTGCCGGTTGGGTTCAGCCAGGAGCTTAGCGATATAGTAGGCCCGGAGAACCTGGCCGCGGACGACTACAGCCGCGCTTCCCACGCCTGCGGCAAGTTCTACGGCGAGCTGGTCGAGCTGCGTGGGGGCCGGGTGCCGGACCCGCCCCAGGCCGTGGCCTATCCCCGCAGCCAGGCCGAGGTAGAGCGCCTGGTGGCGCTTTGCCAGGCCCATGGGGTGCCGCTCATACCCTTCGGCGGCCACTCCTCGGTGACCCGCGGCCTGGCCGCGCCCCAAGGCGGGATCAGCCTGGACCTGACCCGGCACCTCAACCAAATTCTAAACATCTCCCCCCTTGATTGCAGCGTCACCGTGCAGCCCGGCGTCTATGGCCCGGCCCTGGAGCAGGCTCTGAACCGGGCCGGCTACACCCTGGGCCACTTTCCC
The DNA here is from genome assembly GCA_964507555.1 of uncultured Desulfarculaceae bacterium. Classification (GTDB taxonomy): domain Bacteria; phylum Desulfobacterota; class Desulfarculia; order Desulfarculales; family Desulfarculaceae; genus Desulfocarbo. The sequence continues at coordinate 3,005 of CAZDRW010000395.1, read as the reverse complement.
CAATCCTTCGAATTTTCCACGGTGGGTGGCTGGGTGGCCACCCGCGGCGCGGGACAGACCTCCACCGGCTACGGCAAGATCGAGGATATGGTGCTGGGGCTTACCATGGTGACCCCGGCCGGCACCATCCGCACCAGGCCGCTCCCGGCCGAGGCCATGGGCCCGGACCTGGACCGGCTGCTCATGGGCTCGGAGGGCGCCTTTGGGGTGCTAACCGAGGTTACGTTCAAGATCAGGCAGCATATGCCGGCGAACACCCGCCTGCGGAGTTATATTTTCAAGGACTTCGAGCCGGCGGTGGAGGCCATGCGCCGCATCATGCAGGGCCGCTTCGGCGCGCCCTATCTCTTCCGGCTCTCCGATCCCGAGGAGACCGAGGCGGCCTTTCACCTGGGCGGCAAAAGCGGCGGCCTTTCCGACCGGGCCTTAACCGCCCTGGGCTTTCAGCCCGGCCGGCGCTCCTTGATGGTGCTGAGCGCCGAGGGCGATAAAGCCTACGCCCGCTTGGTGGCCAGAAACGCGGGGCGCATCGTCCGGGGCTTAAGTGGGCTGCCCTTGGGCCCGGGGCCGGTGCGCAAATGGCTGGCCCAGCGCTACAGCAGCGCCTATCTGCGCGAGCCCCTCATGGACCTGGGACTCCGCACCGACACCCTGGAGACCTCGGTGAACTGGGCGCGGCTGCTGCCGCTTTGGTCCGCGGCGCGGGCCTATGTAAAAAGCCAGCCCCACACCGCATGCCTGGTGCACCTCTCGCATATATATGAGAACGGGGCCAACCTCTACTTCACCTTCATCGCGCCCATGGCTCCCGGCGGCGACGAGGCGGCCGAGTTCGCGGAGTTCCACCACGGCCTTGTGGAGACCATAGTGGAGAATGGCGGCTCGCTATCACACCACCATGGCATAGGCCGCACCCTGGGGCCCTGGCTGGAAAAGGAGATCGGGGCCACGGCCATGGGTCTCCTGCGCGGCGTGAAAAGCGTGCTCGACCCCAAGGGCGTGATGAACCCCGGCGGCACCCTGGGGCTGGATGGAGAGGACTAAGGAGGCTATCGCCCGCCTCACCGGCGCCGGCCCGCGGCTGCGGGGCGTGTGGCAATTAATAATAGTGAAAACAGGCATTTAATCGATAGGATCTTGAAAGGCTATGGATCGGAAAAGTGGGATTTTTGTGGACAACAAGGGACAAAAACAGAGCGCAAAACCAAATTGAATGACAAACAGGGGTTAGGCAAAATGCCTAACCCCTGTTTTTTTTGGTGGGCTGACAGTGGATCGAACACTGAACCTACGGATTAAGAGTTCGTTGGCCCGCCCTTAGAACTGTCTGGAATTACAATATTATTTTTTTAACTGTTCCAGGCTTGTTCCGGCGGGAGGCCCTGCGACCGGCCGGGGAGAGCTAAAAAGGGCCTGGTTAAGCTCGTCATATAGGCCCACCACCAGGGCGCCGCGGGAGTAACCCTCGGTGGTCGTGATCGACTCGTGGCCCAGTAGCTCCTGAATAAAGCGCATGGAGATGCCGGCCTCGGCCAGCAGGGTGGTGAAAGTGTGGCGCAGGCCATGGACATTTACCGTCACGCCGGCATCCTTGGCCAGAGTCTCCATCCAGTGGGTAACGGTATCAGGATGCACGGTCTGGCGGCTGGCCTTTTTCTGGCCGCGCTTTCGAACCACAAAGGTGAAGATGGGGCCCCTTTTGCCGAGGCCCAGGATCTCCAGCACGGGCGGGAAAAGAGCCACCAGGCGCTCTTTATCGCCCTTGCCGCGCACCAGTAGCATGGGCCTAGGCTCCCAGCGGATATCCTCCCAGCGGGCGCCCAGGGCCTCGCGCCGTCGGCAGCCGGTCCAGGCCAGAAAGGTCCAGAGGCGCCGGCGGTCTGGGTCTTTTTCAGCCCTCAAAAGCTTGTCCAGATCCTGGCGGCTGATCTTGCGTGGCAAAGGTTTTGGAGCGCGCACCATCTTGACCCTGGGGGCCTTGCTCAGATAGCCCCACTCCTGGGCAGTGCGCAGGGCGGCGCGGATATGGCGCAGATCCGCGTTGACCCCGGTGGGCCTAACCGGCTTATCCGGGTGCGCCATGCGCTCGCGCGCCCACATTTCCAGGCGGCGGGTGGTGATATTGCGCAGTAGGCAGCCATCGCCCAGAGAGCGGGCCAGGGCATTGAGGGAGACAGCGTAACGCTTGCGGGTGGCCGGCTTGACCAGGCCCGGCCGATCGTTCAAACCGCCCAGATGGAGCAGCAGCTCGCGTTTGAACTGGCCCAGGGTCACGAGGCTGGTATCAATATGCACCACGTTTTTATCGCCGCGGGCGCGCTCGAAGGTATCCACCACCTCCTGGGCCTGCTCCTCGGTGGCGACCTCGGGCCCCATGGAGCGCTTGACCTCCCGGCCGCCTTCAAACCAGCGGAGGTAATAGCGGGTGCCTCTTTTTTGAAAGCTAGCCAAGGTTCATCCTTCTTAGCACCGCCTGGGGGTTTAGGACTCGCGCCTGCATTTTACGATACTGGTCCAAACTTTCGCGGTCAAATATCCACTCGGGCTTGCCGCCGCGCCTGCTAGTGGGGTCCGGGAACCCCACAATGGGGTTGTCTTTTGCACGGGCCAGAGACTTGAGGCGCTTTTCTCCTATGGAGCTATAGCGCGCCGCATCCTTAATACGAATCCAGCGGGGCTCGATTTCTTTGACGTCTGCTAAAGCAAAATCGCCCATGCCGGCCTTTGGCCTGCGTGGGCGACGCGATAATCGAGTGGGGACTCAATAATAAAATCATAGGTGGATCCCGCCCGCGAGTCAAGCCTATAAAGTTTTGATGAGGATCGAGACGAGCGGAGTAAAAAATATTTGCGGTAGCGGCCTGTGCAGAAAAAAACAAGCCAACCTGAAATTAGATTGGCCTCCACGAACTCGAAAAAATATTCTAGGTGAAAGGCGACAAGGCTCCTCTTATTAATTCTATTCGCTTATCAAGGTACCCGTCAAAACCGGGCTGGATCCACCA
>CAZDRW010000394.1:0-4052 GCA_964507555.1 uncultured Desulfarculaceae bacterium | reverse complement strand
TGGCCGGTGCAGGTGGTGAAATCGGGTGAAACCTTGAGCTTGGGCAGCCGCACCGTGCACTTCCTGGAGACCCGTATGCTGCATTGGCCGGACAGCATGTTCTCCTATTTGGTCGAGGACAAGGTGCTGATTTCCTCGGACGCCTTTGGCCATCACTGGGCCACCAGCGAGCGCTTTGACGACCAGGTGGACCAGGACGTGCTCATGCATCACTGCGCCAAGTATTACGCCAACATCCTGCTGTTGTATTCGCCCCTGGTGCAAAAGCTTCTGGCCCAGGTAAAGGAAATGGGCCTGGAGATCGACGTGATCTGCCCGGACCACGGCTTGATCTGGCGCAAGGACCCCATGAAGATCATCCAGGCCTATGACCGCTGGTCGCGGCAGGAGACTATGAATAAGGCGGTAGTGGCCTATGGCACCATGTGGCACAGCACCGAGGCCATGGCCAAGGCCGTGGCCGACGGACTGATGGACGAAGGCCTTTCCGTCAAGCTTATGGACCTGGGGGTGGACCACCGCTCCGATGTGATGACCGAGGTGCTGGAAGCAAAGGTGCTGGCCATCGGCTCGGCCACGCTCAACAACGGCGTGCTGCCTTGGGTGGCGGACACTCTACAGTATATGCGGGGGCTCAAGCCGCAGAAGAAGGTAGCGGCAGCCTTTGGTTCCTATGGCTGGAGCGGCGAGGCGGTCAAGGAGATTACCGCCAAGTTGGAGGAGATGAAACTTAACGTGGTGGACCCGGGCGTGCGTTGGCAATACGTGCCCGATCACGAAGCCCTGAAGCGCTGCCGCGAGTTGGGTCATAAGCTGGGCCAGGCCGCCAAGGCCGGTTAGGCCCGGGTGGCAACCGGTTTGTCGGCCAGCAGGCTCAAACGTATGGTGCGCGAGTCCTTGGCCGCCGACGATTGGCGAGAGCGCGTGGCTGAGCTGACCGGCGAAAGTGAGCGGGCGGGGCAAGGCCTCATAACAGCTTTTTTGGCCGCCCTTTCCAGCGGGCAGACCCTGGTCCGCTGGAGGGCGGTCTTTTTTTTGGGCCGGCTGGTGGCCGAAACCGCCGAGGCCGATCCCGAGGCGGGCCGCGAGGTGATGCGGCGGCTGGTGTGGGGCTTGAACGAGGAATCCGGCGCCGTGGCCTGGGGCGCGCCCGAGGCTCTGGGCGAGATAATGGCCCAAAGCCCGGTCTTGGCCGAAGAGTTCGCCAACCTGCTTTTAGCCTATGTGTCCAAGTGCGATATGGCGCTGCACTTCGCTCCCTTAAGGGCGGGGGCGGTTTGGGGCCTGGGCCGGCTAAGCCAGGCGCGGCCCGAGTTGCTGCGGGAGCGTTGCGCGGAGGCGCCGCTATTGGCGCTGTCGCAGGAAAAGGATCCCCAGGTGAGAGGATCGGCCGCCTGGGCCTTGGGCTGGCTGGGCGGCGCCAGGGCCGCGGCGCGGCTGGAGCAGCTAACCGGCGATGAAGCCATGCTGCAGTTGTTTGATCAGGGCGAACTGCACGAGCTCAGCGTGGGGCGGGTGGCCAGGGAGGCCCTGGAGCGGGCAAAACAATTGCCTGGACCTAGGGAATGAACCCCCTAGAAATATTTATGGAAACCAAAAAAAATAATTTGCGCGCCAGTTGACATGGGAATAGCCGGCAGGTAAACTGTCTACCTGTGTACCAATTAGCCTGTATCCAGCATCAGCATCCTGGGCGCCAACCGCGCCGCGACAAAGATTGCAATACAACGGCTCATTGGATCTAGGTTGTTCTCCAACCTTGCGTTGGAGATTGCTTTTTATTTTTTCCGGAGTGTGTTTTGTGAGCAAGAATATCTATGTGGGCAACCTGCCCTGGAGCGCGGATGACGCAGCTCTTTCCGAAATGTTCAGCGACCATGGCGAAGTTATCTCTGCCCGGGTCATTACCGACCGCGACACCGGCCGCTCCCGTGGCTTCGGCTTCGTGGAGATGGACGAGGCTTCGGCCGACGCCGCCATCAATGCCCTTAACGGCAAAGATATGGGTGGCCGTCCCCTAAAGGTCAACGAGGCCCAGCCGCGCCGGGACAACAACAACCGCCGCAGCAACAATCGTTGGTAGGCCCCACAGGCCCGGTTTATACAAAATAGGCCAAAGACCCCGCCTCGGGTTTAACGCCCGAGGCGGGGTTTTTTGCGACTATGCCTTCGGCCAACCGCTGCTGCGATCATGGCCGTACTGCAATCGAGAAAAGGAAATACAAGCTTTTGGAATCTTTTAATCAGCTCCAACTCATGGAGCCCATCCAGCGCGCCTTGCGCGAGCTGAACTACCAAAAACCTACGCCCATCCAAGCCCAGTCCATCCCCCATCTAATCAAGGGATGCGACATCCTTGGCTGCGCCCAAACCGGCACCGGCAAGACCGCGGCTTTCGCCCTGCCCATCCTGCAGCGGCTGGCTCTCAGCCAGCGCCGCTCCAAGCCGCGCAGCGCCCGCTGCCTGGTGTTAACCCCGACCAGGGAACTGGCTCAACAAATAGCGCAAAGCTTTCGTGACTACGGCCGCTACTTGCGCCTCAGCATGACTGTGGTTTACGGCGGGGTGGGGCAGGTCCCCCAGGTGCGCTCCTGCGCCCGTGGCGTCGATGTGCTGGTGGCCACCCCCGGCCGCCTCCTGGACCTGATGGGCCAGGGACATATCCGCCTGGACCGGCTGGAGATATTTGTGCTGGACGAGGCCGACCGCATGCTGGACATGGGGTTTCTGCCCGACATCAAAAAGGTGTTGGCCGTGCTCCCCGCCCAGAGGCAGACCATGTTCTTTTCCGCCACCATGCCCCCCGCCATCGCTCATTTGGCCGACAGCATGCTGGTTGAGCCGCTCAAGGTCGCGGTGACCCCGACCGCCACGCCGGTGGAGAGCATCGACCAGCAGGTGCTCTTTGTGTCCCAGTCCAATAAACGCGATCTCTTGGCCTTTTTCCTGAAAAAATCCGAGGTGGCGCGCGCCCTGGTCTTCACCCGCACCAAGCATGGCGCCGACCGCGTGGTCAGGCAGCTGGGCCAGATTCAGGTCCAGGCCGAGTCCATTCATGGCAACAAGTCCCAGAACGCCCGCCAGGCCGCCTTGCAAAAGTTCCGCAGCGGCCGCACCAGGGTTTTGGTGGCCACCGATATCGCGGCCCGGGGCATCGACGTGGAAGGCATCAGCCATGTCATCAATTACGACCTGCCCAACGAGCCGGAGTGCTATGTGCACCGCATCGGCCGCACCGGCCGGGCCGGAGCCGATGGGATCGCCCTTTCCTTTTGCGATTCCACCGAGCGGGCGAGCCTCAGGGCCATTGAGAGATTGATCCACCGCTCGGTACCGGTGCTGGAGGATCATCCCTATAAAATGGCCGCCCCGGCTGCGGTCCGCCCGGCCAAGAAACCCTTTAGACCTGCTGGCACCCACCAGCGCAAACGTTTCGGCAAGAGCCGCCCTCGGCCCGCCGCCTAAACGGTACTTTAGATTTTTTCACGCCGCCGGTTCCGCAAGGGCCGGCGGCGTTGTTTTGATGCCTGGATAGCATTTTGCTTAAGCAATGCTTACGATATTAAAAGAACAAGTGAACCCAAATAGATTGCTTGGCCGGGCCGGCTGGTGGCGGGAGGAGGAAAAAATGAAAGTATGGCTTTATGGACTAGCAATGCTTGTTTTAATGGCTAACCTGAGCTTAGCCAACGCAGAGTCGCCTGGTGGAAAGGGGGCTGCAAAGGTGAGTTCCACAACCGAAAAGCCTTGGGAAGCATACCAAAAGCCCGGCCGTGACCAACTTAAGGCAAGGCTGAGTCCCCTGCAATACGAAGTGACCCAGAAGGAGGGCACGGAGCCTCCGTTCAAAAATGAGTACTGGAACAACAAGCAGGCGGGCATATACGTGGACATCCTCTCCGGCGAGCCGCTTTTCAGTTCCTTGGAGGAATTCGATTCCGGCACGGGCTGGCCCAGCTTCACCAAGCCCCTGGAACCCGCGAACATAGTGCAAAAGGAAGACAAGAGGCTATTTTCCACCCGCACCGAGATACGCAGTAAATTCGGCGACA
>CAZDRW010000393.1:1563-4058 GCA_964507555.1 uncultured Desulfarculaceae bacterium | reverse complement strand
CAATACGTTCGTGCGGCGGCTTGGAAAATCCGGTTACCGGACCGCGCACATCGGCAAATCCCACCTTCAGACGATGGGCGTCAACCGGCGCCGCCTGCATAAGTTCATCGACTTTACGCTGAAAGAAGAAGCCTTGCTGCCTGCCGACCGCCGCCACGGCCCCAGGGTGGATATGAACAAAGTGATGAAGCGCTACAACGGCTCATCCCGCTATTCGGGCCAAGTGGCAAGGCGTCAGCACTCCCTGGCCAAGTTCGTCAAACGCTGACTAACCTCCCTTTCCGGCCAGACCCATTGAACAGCCATCGCCAAGGCAAGGCACTCGCCATTAGGAATCTGCCAGGTTGCCTTCCAAGGGGGGCTGGACAGATAATGGTCGGAATGTTTATTGAGGTGGCGCCATGCTGGACTGGATAATGCGCACCAAGACCGGAGCCTGGACCGTTGCCCTTTTGGCCGCAGCCGGGCTATTGGCGATCGGTTTCGGACTGGCCAGCGATTATTATGAAGGCGAGCTCAAGCGCTGGCAGGATAAGGCCGGCCTGGCCGAAAGCCGTGCCATACGCCTGAAAGCCGAACTGGAGCAATACAGCCAAGGCCAAACCTTGGTGCCTGATAAGCTCCTGGGCTCATCAGGCGCCGTGAGGGGGCGGCCTGGCGCGATTGACCTTGATCTATATTTGGGCCAAGCCGCGGTGGTTTTGGACGGCCGGGTGGTGCTCACCTTGGAAAAGATCGATTCCTCGGCCCAGAAGGCCAGGGTGCGGGTGAAGGTGCTGGGAGGCCGCGAGGGCGTGGCCATCATGGCTCCGGGCAATAACGTGAGCTTCCGCCTGGACGGAATCCTCTACCATCTGGTGCTCAAGCAAACCCTGGATTCTTCCGCCGCCGTGGCGCTCATCCCCCAATAGCAATGTCGGCGTTCTTGCTTTGAACGGTGCCGCAAGTTACAGTAGCAGGGATTTGCATCCTTATTCACTTTTTAGGAAAGCTGACCTACCGTGCAAAAAACTCAAGATATACTTCAACCCAAGGTGCCCCAGGAGGAAAAAGACCTGGACACCCTTTTGGGGGAAATCGAGCTGGTGGTTCTGGAAGCCGAGGGCGTGCTCACCGACGGCAGCACCATCACCGGGCCGGACGGCACTGAGAGCATTAGCACCCATCGCGCCGACGCCCTGGGCCTGGCCAACTGGCTGGCCTTGGGCGGCAAGGCGGTGGTCGTGGCCCGGGAAGAGTTGAAAGCCGTGGAGGCCTGGTGCCGTGCCCGCAACATTACTTATCGCACCCATCAAGGCGCCAAGGCGCCCATGATGCAGATGATAATTTTCGAGAACCAAATGGAGCCCCGCCAGGTGCTGTACATGGGAGCCGACTTGGATGACCTGCCCGCCATTATTATCGCGGGTCTGGCCGCCGCTCCTTCCGACGCCCATAATTGGGCGCGGGGCGCCTGCCACCTCAAGCTTAGCAATCCCGGCGGCCGGGGTGCTGTGCGCGAGATGTTGGACATGCTGGCCGAGAAGCGCTCTCCTTTAGAGGCATGATGATTGATGTTCGAGTCTGACAAGCCCAACGTCTACGAAAAGGTATATCAGGAGCTCCTGCCCCGCCTGGCCGCCGCCGATATTGCGGGCGCAGCCAAGGACCTGGGCCTGGCCCTGCAAGACGGCGCGGCTATGGTGCCCTGCTTCGGCCGGGACTATCTGGTCGGCAAAAAGGGCGTGACCCGAGCCGACGGCGGGGAGGCGCCGCTGAACCACCGCATCGTGCTGGCCTATTACATCACCCACGGCGGCAGGGGAGAAAACGCGGACCGTTTCGTGCCCTACCGCGAGTTGCCCGGAGGACAGGATTTTGCCCGCAGCCTTTCGCAGATCGTGGAAGGACGGGCGGCCAATTCCTTCGGCGGCAAGCTGGATGGGCTCAACTCCGCGGCCATGGCCTTGGGAGCGGTCAGTGGCCAAGAGTACGCCCCCGGCGACCTGAGCCTATTATTCCCTGCCTTGCCCAAGCTTCCCCTGCTCATGTCATTTTACGACGCTGACGAGGAATTCCCGGCCGAGGTCAAGGTTTTTTACGACATGACCGCGCCCAACTTTTTGGATATGGAATGCCTGGCGGTGCTTGGGCTGCTTTTGGTGCAGGAGTTGGAAGCCGCGGCGGGCTGACGCCGGGAAACGCTGAAAAGTACTGGCCATTTCCGCAAACGCCTATTAGAATGTAGGCCAAGGTAAATGCATGCGCGTACTTGTGCACATTTGTTGCGCGCCCTGCGCGCTGATGCCGGTGCGGGTTCTTCGCGAGGAGGGCTGCGAACTGCGGGGCTTGTACTACAACCCCAATATCCAACCCTACACCGAGAACCAGCGGCGTTTGGCCACGCTGGCCGGCTGGGCCGGCGATCAGGGCCTTGATTTGATTGTGCAGGACGAGTACGAGCCGGAGAAATGGCTGCGGCAGGTGGCTTTCCGCGAGGAGATGCGCTGCCGCAT
>CAZDRW010000393.1:0-1463 GCA_964507555.1 uncultured Desulfarculaceae bacterium | reverse complement strand
CAGGCATACTGCGGCTGCATTTTCTCCGAGCGCGACCGCTATCTGGGGGCGGGCGCCCGGTCCAAGCAATCCACACCCCAGCCGAGAGGTGATCTACATGGCAGGACGGCAGCCTCCCGAGATTAACTTGGAACTATCCGGCGGATCACTTACCATCCGCACCGCCGAGGCCATTTATAAAATCACCGCAACCTCCGCGCCCGGCGGATCCCCGGCCCTGCCCCCGTCTTCCGCGCCCCAGCCCCAGGCGCTGCCTCCTTCCTCCGCCGCCGCGCAAGAAGACCTGGAAGATTGGCCCGAGGTGGACCTGCCCACTCCTCCCGCGGACGCGTTTCCGGTTCAGGCCGCGGCCGGCGCCCCGGAGGATGAGGAATACTACCGGGACCTTTCCCATGACATGTTCCGCGAGGTGGGCCGCCTGGCCAGGCGCTTAAGCATGTCCATCCGCGACGTGAAGGTGGATAAGATCGAAGCCATGGATCTAGAAACCATGGCCGGCGAGCAGTTGGAGCAGGCCAAGGATCAGCTGGAATCGGTGGTCAAGATGACCGAGCAGGCCACCTTGCAGATCATGGACCAGGGCGAAAGCATTCAGGGTGCCATCGACCAGGCCAGAAATATAATGCAGCAGATCAGCACCACCACCGAAAAATCCGGCGGTGAAGCAGAAGGCGGCGGCGAAGCCCTGGAAAAGCTGAACCAGGCCATCGAGGCTGTCAGCCAGTATCTGGCCGGCCTGGGCGAAAGCCCCTTGGCCGACCTTGCCGCCTTGGCCGAGGCCGCGGCCAGCGGGCTGGCCTCTTCGGCCGAAGCTCCGGCCCCAGCCGCCCCGGCCGAAGCCCCGGCGGAACCCGCGGGACCCTATTACAAATTCCCCGTGGATCTGGTGTTCCAAACCACCTATGAGCTTTGCACCAACGAGACGGTCAAGAAGCACATAAAGGCCATGTGGGACTCGGCTGACAAGGCTTTCAACGCCGGCGTCATTGAGAAGGAGCTGAACGGGTTGGTCAGCGAGGAACCGGATGAGGACAATTTCCTCAACTTGGATCTTAAAGGCGTGCTAAAGGTTTTATTCAGCGCCACCGACCAGGATCGATTCAAGCAAGTCATAAAGAAAATGGCCTCCACGGTCGACCAGATATTCCTGGAGCCAAGCCTTCCGCTGGAAGCCATGCCAGCCGAGGCTCCAGCGGCCGCGGCGCCAGCGCCGCCTGCCCCAGCCCCGGCCGCGCCGGCCAGCCCCAGTCCGGAGGCAGCGGCCAAGGTGGCGGAGCTCATCGAGGCCATAAAAGCCAAAAGCGAGCAATTGACACCACCCCAACTTGCCGGCGAATTACAGGCCCTTCTGCAAGATGCCCTGGCTAAAACGGAGGGCGGCGCCCCGTCCAACACGGTGCAGCCCGAGTTGGTGCATGAACTCGACAAGTCCATGGGCGTCATCGTCTCCTCGGTCAACGGCA
>CAZDRW010000392.1:0-4060 GCA_964507555.1 uncultured Desulfarculaceae bacterium | reverse complement strand
AGGTGAATAGATAAAGATCGGGGATGTCCAAAATGGTGTTGGCGATGATCGTATACACCGCCATTTGCAGAGCCGAAACCAAGGCCAGGTATAACGCCTTGGCTGCCACGTAGGAGGACCAGCTGAGCGCCAGAAAGCGCTCTCTTTGCAGAATTTTGAGATCGCGGTTGATTTCCTCGGCGCTTACGCTAAGTCCCAGGAACAGGGCCACGATGACGCTAATGAAAAAGTAAATACCCAGGTTTTGGTTATGGCCGAAAACATACTCGCCGCCATATGAGCCGCGGCACAAAAGCGCGGCCAGCACCGCCAGAAGAGGCGGCTCCAAGAGATTAATGGCCATGTACCAGTGGTTGGCCAGACGGCTTTTGAGGTTGCGCATGAAAAACACGCCAAGCTGCCCCCAAGGGCCTGGACGCCACAAGCGGCGTTCGGCTTGGCCCTGGGTAATTTGGTCCCGGCTTGCCTGATCAAACCGGCGGTTTTCCAGATAGCGCTGGTGCCATTGTTGGGGCGACATGCGGCGCTCTTTGGTGTACAAGCCGTCGTCGCCCACCATCTTCTCCTCGATAATCTCGAAGAGCTGCTCCGGGTTCACATTGCCGCAATGGGGGCAAGCGTATTCTTCCTCGCCGGCCTTGTTCACCGCGCGGCGAAAGTAGACCAAGGCGTCGAGGGGATTGCCGTCGTAAATGGGACGCCCCCCCCGGTCCAGAATCCACAGATCGTCGAACATCTTGAAAATGCGCGAGGATGGCTGATGGATCACGGTGATGACCAGCTTGCCCTTGGCCGCCTGGCTTTTCAGGAGCGTCATTACGTTATCGGAGTCGGCCGAGGAAAGCCCCGAGGTGGGCTCGTCCACGAACAGGATGGAAGGCTCCCGGATCAACTCCAAGGCGATGTTGAGCCGCTTGCGCTGGCCGCCGGAGATGGTTTTGTCCAGGGGGGAGCCTACCTTGAGATCGCGGATCTCGAGCTGGTTCAATTCGGCAAGCATGGCCTCCACCCTTTGGTTGAGCTCCTCAGGGCTGAGGTTGGCCAGGCACAGGCGTGCGCTGTAATAGAGGTTTTCAAAAACCGTGAGGTCGTCGAACAATAGGTCGTCCTGGGGCACATAACCGATAACGCCCTCCAGGCGCTGGGGCTCTTTATGCAGGTCCACGCCGTTAATGAGTACCTGGCCCGAATTGGGCTTCTGCTGGCCGTTCAGGATGCCAAGCAGGGTGGATTTTCCCGCGCCGCTGCCGCCGATCACCCCCACCAAACGGCCGCCCGCCTGCCGGAAGCTGAAATCGTACAAGCCCGCCTCGCTCCCGGGATAGCGGAAATCGACCCGGCGCCCCTCAAAGGCCAGCTCTGTTCCCTGCGCTTGGCTGTGGGCGAAAAGCGCGGCCAGCTCCGAGAAATATATCCGCACGCCGTATGGGTCGCGGATGATGACTCCCGGTGGCAGCAAGCGAACCGTTTGCGGAATAAGGGGAATGGAATCCAGGGTCAGGCCCGGGTTGAGCGTGGTGACAAAAAGGGCGTCCACCTCGTCGATGCGCCACACGCAGAAGCGTCCTTTGAAGTCGGGCCGGACCAGAGTCGCAGAGGCCGCAGAGGCCGGGGCCGCTTCATGGCTGGCCACCAAGAAGTTGTGGCTGAGGCGAGAGGCGTCAAAAGGCGTCTGACAGAGGGTGAGCGCTTCGTTCACAGTATCGGGGCCCAAGTCCAATTCCTGAGCCACGCTCCGCACCACTTCCAGGGACGGCTGGTCATCGCCGCCGGCCTGCACGGTGAGTTCCATCAGGTGCAGTAAAAACGCGTATTGCTCCAGGCGGGGCAGCTTGGGCTTCAGGCCCCTGGCTACATAACCCGCCCGGGCCAAGAGCTCGGGCGGGTCCTGCTCCTGGTTTATATCAAGGGCGACCTCGAATAGCTCCAGATAGGTCTGGGGTTGGGCGATCCGCAAATACTCGCTTAAGTAGCGTTGGACTACTGTTATAATGCCTGTCCGGGCCTGGGGGCCTAAAAGTGAGGCTTGCAGGCTGAACAAGTTGAGTATGGCGTTTAAGAGGATTTCCTTCATGGCCTGACTTCAGTTGTGTTTAGCTGATCCTATCATAAACAATGAACAACCAGGTTGAGCCTATGGCCTCAAATCCCAAATAGAACATAAATCAGCTAACTTGTATATTCCGGGAAACCGTGAAAGGGCGCTCATGGGAAACCGTGAAGGCCGGGATTGAATTGAAGGCCTTTAGGAAGCAAACCCCGAGGCTTTTGCATCTCTTAAAAACACAAAAAAGCCAGCCTCTTTGCTGGGTCGCTTGCAATACTCCTCCAGCATGGTTTGGGTCCGGCAAGTAATAGTGGAGCGTTAAGGCCGCTAGTCCAGCTTGGGCAGTTTAAGCTGTTTCAGGTCGGGTTTGAGTTCGGCCATGCGGCTCCGGCTGATTGGCAACTCCACGCCATGCTCCATGACCAAATAGTGCTTGCGCTTTTCAATCTTCCAGCCCAGCACATGATCCAGGTTCACCATATGCGACCGGTGGATTTTTACAAAATCAACTCCATCAAATTCCGCCTGAAGTTGCTTTAGGGTCAACCGTTGCAGGACATTACTCAAATCATGGCCATTTAAAAAGTGAATACGGCAGTAGTGATCTTCCACTGATACATGGGTGATCTTGGCCTGGTCGATTTTGGTGGCCTTGCCTTCCGCCTGATGAACAAGAATAGAAACGGCTGCTTCATTATTTAGTGTCGGTTTGGATTTCTTGCTAATTTGCTCTTTACTGGACGCAGGCCCTTCGGCTTTTTGGTAATGCAAAGAGAATTTAATAATGAAAAAGGGTTTGATTGCCCATAGCGAAAAAAAATACATAAAATCGAATGCCAGGCCCCTGCGCTGGTCAGGATGTTCCCGGAAATGCTGAACCACCCAAGACGCATAAGAACCTAGGACTAAATAATAGGTGCTGCGGTGCAGCGCATAAGCCAGCACGAAACCGATGAACATTACCAGCCATTGCCTGGCCGCGGTGCGCCTATGGTATTTATAAGTTGCCGGGCCAAACCGGTTTGCTAAAAAATCCACTGCCGCGTAGCACCCCCCATACAACAATGCAGCGTGAATTGCATAGGCCGATGCAAAGGCCAAATGAGTCGACAGCCATTGCGGACCATAGAAAATCGTAATGGAGACAAAGGTGCTGATGATGCCGGCTACTCCAAAAAGTAAGTAGCATAGCAGCCGGTGGGTATATTCAGAATAAAAAGGCCCCAAAGAGCGCTTCCAATAGCGCTCCCTGGTTCTGGATTTCCTGATGTAGCCAGAAATGAATCCCGTACGTTCCATGATTCAAATCTCCAATATCCTGCTCAGCACAGTAACCGGAGTTTCAGCAGCAGGAGATTAGCATGTACCGCACGAGGGGGGCAGGCACATTGTTCCCCGCTTTAACTCGGGTAAGGATAGGCAGCGATTAGCGGTTCTGTCAAGATGGCCGCCGCGGCTGTCTCGTACGATTCACGACAAAATTCTAACGATTCACGACACCGGAATTGCCCTGATACCAATTGTTTTCTATTCAGATGAATGGCTAATAGCAGACCCAAGCTGGTCACGACATAATTCTAACGCTTCACGACACTGGAATTGCACCGATACCAACCGCTTTCTATCCTGCATAAGGGGCTAATAGCAGGCCCAAGCTGGTTTAAACACATTTTAAAAGGAGTTTTGCTATGGGAAAGCTGGTTAACCTAAACCGGAGATTTGTGCGGGTTAAGAAACTAATTAGTGCAGTTCTGGTTCTGTGTTTTGCATTGGCAGCCTGCGGGATTTGGGCCAATACTGCGTTAGCGGCCGAATCGCCCAGTTCGCGGGTCATCATCAATGGCCGCATGCTGACCGACATCGGTTGGTGGAACAAATCCAAAGAGCTGACAACTAACGGTAAAGAAGATGTGACCACCGCGTTCGTGAACGTGCCTGGCCACTCCTTCCTGCGCGCTCGTTGGAGGACTTCCGATGCCATGAGCGGTGGTATGATCGAGCTGGGCCTGCGGA
>CAZDRW010000391.1:444-4064 GCA_964507555.1 uncultured Desulfarculaceae bacterium | reverse complement strand
CATTCATACGCGAAGAGCTTTCCGAAGAGATACGCGAGCGCATCATATCCGAAACGCCTTTGAGGCGCCTGGCCCGGCCCCGGGAGATAGCCAGCGTGATCGCCTTTCTCTGCTCCGAGGAGGCCACCTACGTGTGCGGCGCCGCCTGGGAGGTGACGGGCGGGTGGCGCATGTAGATAATTTTGCCATGTTAAATTGAAATGGATCAGTCCATTTTGACATCATCTGTGTGATGCCTTACAAGCATTACAATCACCCATATCATTCCTGAATTTATAGCAATTTAATGCATTGCCATTTTATGGCACAAGGGTTGCTCTTATAGCGCGCAAGCAGTGATGAAAACCGCGAACCCGCTAAAAAAAGGAGTTGCCCAAATGAACACTAAAAAGATCGTGAGCCTTGGTTTGGCCCTGGCCCTGGCTTTGGCCGCTACGCCGGCTCTGGCCGCTGGCCAGGTGGTGACGGACGAGTGGAATCAGACCGTGGACCAGAGCGGCGCCAAAGGCAGCGCTTATTACGGCCCGGCCGCGCTGAAGGGTACGCAGGGTCCTGGTGGTGGCGATGACTTTGCCGGAAACTTCGGCAAGAACGAAGGCTGGGTTAATAAAAACGCCCAAGGGCCTGGCGGCGGCGATTCGGCCGACAATTTCAACAAGGAAACCGACTGGAAGTAAACCCCTTCCCATCCTGAACCCCCTCCAATAAGCTTCGCGGCTGGACCAACGGTTTTATTCCGGGCCCGGCCGCGAGGCTTTTTTAGCGCTTGAAACGGCAAATCACTTGGAACTCATGGCCTGGACCAGCTCGACCTTGTTGGACACGCCCAGCTTTTTATGGATGGACTCTAGGTGGCGGCGGGTGGTGGAGGGAGACAGACCAAATTCCATATTGATATGAATGATTCCAAATTGGAATTATATGTGCGGTTCAGAACAATCAGGGCAAACTATAATATCTATTTAATATTAATAGCAATTTATAGAGTTTAATCTTATGGCACACAGGTTGCTCTTATAGCGCGCAAGCAATGATGAAAACCGCTAACGCGTTAAAAAGGAGTTACCTGAAATGAACGCTAAAAAGATCATGAGCCTTGGTTTGGCCCTGGCCCTGGCTTTGGCCGCTACGCCGGCTCTGGCCGCGAGCCAGGTGGAGATGGACGAGTGGAATCAGCCCGTGGACACCAGCGGAGCCAAGGGCGGAGGCTATTACGGCCCGGCCGGGCTGAAGGGTACGCAGGGCCCTGGTGGTGGCTGGGACCTTGACGGAAACTTCGGCAAGAACGAAGGCTGGGTTAATAAAAACGCCCAGGGGCCTGGCGGCGGCCATTCGGACGCCAATTTCAACAAGGAAAGCGACTGGAAGTAGACCCTATCCAGAATCGTCTACAACAACCTTCGCGGCCGGGCCAACGGTTTTATTCCGGGTCCGGCCGTGGAGTTTTTTTTGCGTTGAAACGGTAAATCAACTGGAACTCATGGCCTGGACCAGCTCGACCTTGTTGGACACGCCCAGCTTGATATAGATGGACTCTATGTGGCGGCGGGTGGTGGAGGGAGACAGGCCCAATTCCTCGGCTATTTCTTTGTAAGTCATGCCGGCGGAGAAGGAGCGGGCCACCTGTTCTTCCCGGGGCGTAAGCAAAGCGGCCACGCCCCTGGGCTGGGCTTGCAAAAGGATCAGGTCGTCCAGCACCGCGGCGCTGACCGCGATCTGCTTGCCGATAAAGTCAGTCCGTTCCGGTGCGGACAGCCAGAGGCTAAGCGGTTCGGGAAGCAGAGGCGAGCTCCAATTCGGCCACTCGCTTTTGAGCTGCTCGATGAAATCGGCGTCCGTATGCCTGATAAGCCCCTCGCGGTCGCATATGGCGGCGGCCAAGCCTGCTTCGCCTCCGGAGATATGCTTTAAGTGCGCGATTTGATTGTGGTGCCACATGCTGATCATCAAGGGGAAAACAAACTGTTTGAGGTCCCGCTCCCGGGGGCTGAACTCCGGGCCGCCAGGGCTGCGGTACAGGCTCATCACCTCCAATAGTCCAGTTGCGGGGTCGGGGATTGCGGTGGAAATGGCGCTTTCTATTCCATAATGAGCGGAGTGCTGCTTGTATATCTCCAGGCTGGGGCGCTCCTGATGGCTGTAGAACTCATACACATCGCAGGTAACGCCAGGATGGGCCATGATGTGGGCCAAGAGCCGGTCCTGGTGCTTAAATTTTTCCCAATTCTCCATCATTTCCACGGGCAGGTTGTGCAGGTAGACGTTGTGAACTTTAAGCTCCTGGGTGTGGCCGCTGGCCCAGAGGGCGGTGTCAAACGGGATCAGCCCGGCTAGGCGCTCCATGGCCGCTTGCTTAAGGCCTGGGGCCGGGGTCAGAAAGCCATCATTAATCAGGCCGCCGAGGAAGTCTTGGGTTTGGTCATCAAGCATAAATGAATACTCCAGGCTAAATCCGGGCCTCGGGGGTTGGTTCCAGCATCCATGCGGTTACAGGGAGGTTATAGGGCATTTGCCCCATAGTATCCACTTCTATTACTCCTTACAATCAATCACAAAAGTCACCAGGCCCCGCTGTATGCGGGATCAAGATGCTGGACTGCAACCAACAGCTGAGCGGAGGACGAAACATGGGGAGAAGTAAAAGCTTTTTTTTGTCATTAATTGCCCTGGTGGCGCTGGCCATAAGCGCGCCCGCCACCCTGGCCCTGGCCAATCCCGGCACCATAAGAGCCATCGCAGTGGACCCCCTGGCTACCAACACGGTATACGTTGCCACTCAAGAAGCCGGCGTGCTGAAAACCACGGACAACGGCGCAACCTGGGCGGCCAAAAACGCGGGCCTGCCCACTAGGATTATCGCCGATATAGCCGTGGACCCTCTGGTGCCGGCCAATGTTTACATTGCCACCGCCAGGGGGGCTTTTCGCAGCACCGATGGCGGCGATTCCTGGGAACTGACCAAACCCGATCTGGTTTGCACGGCCCTGGCCGTGGATTCCGCGGCCCCTGGAAACGTCTTTATGGGCACGGCCACGGCCGGCCTGTTGGGCAGCGCTGATTATGGCCAGACCTGGGTGTCCCTGGGCGGTCAAGACGCCGGCCAGATTACCGGCCTGGCCATAGGCGCCTCGTCCGTCAACCCCAGTCTGAACACCAGCGACGCGGTATTCAAGCCGGAAACCTTGTACATGGTCTCTTCCAAAGGAAAGGTGTTAGTTGCCAAGCTTATCGCTGAGAAATATTATGAATTTGTTGAAGTAAACATTTCCAATCAGTATGTGTACAGTTTGCTGGGCCCCAAAATTGCCAATGGCATTACAGGCGAGGTATGGGTAGGGGTGCATGAGGGCGGTATATATATGCTCCCGATCAAGGAGGACGCGGAGTGGATCAAGGTTGCCACTCCTAATGGCAACGCCAATATCAACGGTTTGGCCCGCGACCCCCAAAGCGAAAACCGGGGGACCTCCTATTCACCCAGCGCCAGCGCCGAGAAAGTAATCTACGCGGCCAGCTTTGATGGCTACGTTATGAAGGGCGTGGGTGATGGCGCCAGCTTTACCTGGAACAATATCCTGGACGCCGGCATCCTGGGCACGAAGTACCTGATCGACGCGCTG
>CAZDRW010000391.1:0-434 GCA_964507555.1 uncultured Desulfarculaceae bacterium | reverse complement strand
CGCCGGCATCCTGGGCGTAGGCGAGGTGCATCCCCGCGTGGTTACCACCGTGGCCCTGATCGGCGAAGGCGGCGCGGTGCAGACTCCGCCTCCCTTGTGGGTGGGGACATTCTCTGCAAACGGTCAGAGCGGCACGGTGTACTACAGCCCCGACGGCGGCGCCACCTGGACCACCGCCCTGGCGGGCGGCTGGACTGAATAAAGCGACAAATGAAAATAAGCGCCCCCCGGTCCCGATGGGCCGGGGGGCTTTTTGTTGGCTAAGCCTATGCAGGCGGCTCGCGCTAAAAAAAAAAACCGGGGCCCAAGCTTTGCAGCTTGGCCCCGGTGGCACTCATGATTTTTATGACCGGCCTTCTTTCTCTTGCCCAGAAATACAAACCAAAGTCCTTCAACCAGAGTGCTGAGCAGCAGCATATCACAAATAGCTACAT
>CAZDRW010000390.1:3359-4079 GCA_964507555.1 uncultured Desulfarculaceae bacterium | reverse complement strand
ATGGGCAGATAGCGCTCCCGAGCTGATGTTGATTTGTCCTAATGCTTTTCATCTAAAATGGGTTCGGGAGCGCTATCTGCCCATATTTAAACAGCTTTTGGCGGAAAGAGAGACACAGGTCGAAGTGAAGCTGGAGTTGGATAAATCCTCTTTCCCCAAAGTCGAGCAGGCGCCGCGTCAAATGGCATTGCCCCGGGTGGATGATTTCGCGCCGGTCTTCAACCGCCGTTTTGTCTTCGACGGCTTTGTCACCGGCGCTTGCAACGAATTCGCCGCTGCCGCGGCCAAGGCCCTGGCCCGCGGACAAAAGCTGTTCACTAACACCTTGTTTCTTTTCTCCAGCACGGGTTTGGGTAAAAGCCACCTCACCCAGGCGGTGGGGCAGCATGTGGTAAACAGCGACCCCGGCCTAAGGGTGGCTTATCTAACGGCCGAGGATTTCGCCAACCAAATGATTTCCGCCTTGCGCAAAAAGCGCATCTATGAATTCAAGGAGCGCTTCCGCCGCAGCTGCGACGTGCTGCTTTTGGAAGAGGTCCAATTCTTGACCGGCAAGGACAAGATCCAGGAGGAACTGGGCTACACCCTGGACGCGCTGTGGGACGCGGGCAAGCGGGTCATCTTTACCGGCGACTGTCAGCCCACCCGCATCAAGGGCCTCAAAAGCGGCCTGGCCAGCCGCCTGTCCGCCGGCGTTACCGCGCCCATCGATGTACATCT
>CAZDRW010000390.1:0-3349 GCA_964507555.1 uncultured Desulfarculaceae bacterium | reverse complement strand
CCCCCGACCAACTCACCCGCCTGGGCATTCTTGAGCGCATGGTAAACGACGAGCAGGTTGAGGTAGACCCCGAAGTCCTGGAGTTTCTGGCCCAGGAGATCACCGGCGACGTGCGGCATTTGCAGTCGGCCCTGGTGGGGCTCATCGCCAAAGCCAGCTTTACCGGCCGCACCGTGGACCTGCGCATGGCCGGCGAACTGTTGGGCCAGCTGGTGTCACGCCCCAGCAGCGTAACCCCGGAGCGGGTGCTGGCCGTGGTGGCCAAGGTATATGGGCTGGACCAGGCCGCCATCATCGGCAAGAGCCGGGCCAAGACCGTCACCCGGCCCCGCAACCTGGGCATGTACCTCTGCCGTCGCCACACCGAGGCCTCCTACGCCTTCATCGGCAAGGTCTTCAACCGCGACCACTCAACGGTCATGTACGGGGTGGGCCAGGTGGAGCAGGGCCTCTTGAAAGACGGCAAGCTAAACCAAGAGGTGGCTTTCCTGGAGCAGCGCCTGGGGGTGCCCGAAGCTTAAAGAGGCCTGGCGGGCCTTCAGAGGGCTAGGGTTTAACCGAGGCCTGACCAAGCCTTGAAGAAGGATGAAAACGGGCAGGAGATATTGAGGAGGCTAAAATTTTCTAAGGTGGCTTGGGGGAGCCGCTTAAGAGGCTCGGCATAGGCTTAGCCGGATGGCGCTTGCGACCGGCGGTGTCCTGCGAGGGCCAGAGTTATGAGCCGCGTTGGCCGTTATGGGCTGAGGCGGTTTTCTAATCCGGGTGCGATTGTGGTTCCTTGCTGTCACCCCAAAGCAAGCTCTTCTTCTTAGGGGTCGGCGGATTCTTCTTGCGCCAGATCCAGGGCGGCACAGGGTCAGCCTCGGCCCAAAGCCCGCGGTTAAGCTGGCGGGCTTCCTTTTGCGCTTCATAGTAGTTGGTCATGAGCGGCGCATAGTGCGAGTACCACCAGGCCAGGCCGGCCCGGATCAATTCCAGGTTTAGTTCCTTCTTGTCGATGAAAACCCTGGCCAGCACCCGACCGTGCGAGTCCACCCCCTTGGGATATACTGTGACCTGCTGGCCCTGCCCGGCCAGGTGGCGGGTGAATTCGCGGGCATCCTTGCCGTAGGGCTGGCGGTATTCAGGGCAGTCGATGCCAAAGAGCCGGACCTCAATCGCCTTGCCGCCGCTGTTTATTATCAGGCTGTCGCCGTCCAGCACTTTTTCCACCACGCCAATCCAGGGCGGCTCGCTCTGCGCGCCAGCGGGAGCGGCCAGAGCTAATAGCAGGGCCAGGATCAAGAAAAACCTTCTCCAAGGGCTGAACGGATAATTCATGTGGCTCGACCTTGGTAAAAGTGCTAGCACAATTACTGCGCATCAATACCGGAAAGTAATATTGATGATAAATTCACGGCATAGGCTAAAGCAACGCAATTATCTGGTTGCTTTACCTGTCAGAACTGCCACAGACCGGGAAATCACTTGTAATACCTGTGCGGGGTGAGCGCCTTGCCGCGTTTCTGCATGGGCTCTTTGCTGGGGTGGCGCAGCAGGGTGCAGGGGCCGTCCTCTTTGGCTATCTCGTAACCTTGCTTTTGCAGCTTGGCGATAAGTTCCCGGTTCTCCGCGGGCGTAAAGGGCCAGGGATTGGGCTTGTCGCACACGATCACCCAGGGCGTACGCTCGGGAAAGCCGGTGAGCTGGTAAAGACCCCAGCGCAGGGCCAGGTGCGAAACCACCCTCTTGGGAGCGGCTACTGCTGCCTCCGGCGGCACTTCCTTGATGATGCGGTCGATGGCTTGGGGCTGGCGCTGGGCCCAATGCCACACCAGGCCCATGGGCGAGGCGTCCACCACAATAAGAAGCGCCAGGCTCAGGGCGGCCAGGAAGGGGCCGGGCTTCAGCTTTACCACGGGGCCCCAGGACAGGAACCGGGCCAGGCCCAGCGCCGCGCCCGCGTACATGCCGGGCAGGATGCAGGCGGTGTAGTGCTGATGCAGGGACCACTGGGGGGGATAGGAAGACACCAGCACCGCCGCCATCACCGGCAGAAACCAAAGCAAGATCCAGGGCCTAAGGAGCGGCAGGAACAGCACCCAGGTGAAAAGAGTCAACACGAAAGCGCCCTTGCCCGGTAAGGTGAGCACCTGCCAGACCAGCTTGGGATTGCTGATCAGGTTCCAGGCGATGGCCATGAGCCCGCCACCCTTGTCGCCCAACTCCCCGTGTCCGCTGAAGCCGCCGCCCAAGGCCGCGAAACGCTCGGTGTAGTAATAGGCGCCTACATGCAGGTTGAAGTGGGGCACCACGAGCTTGACCACAACCAAAAAGCCCGCCACAGCCGCCAGCAGGATGACCAGGCCTTGCCAGCGCCGTTTCTCGGCCAGGGCAACATAGAGGCCGTAGCCGGCCAGCACGGCCCAGGACTCCTCGCCGCAACCCAGGGCCAGCCCGGCGCAGAGCCAGGCCAGGCCGGGCTTGGTCTCACGCAGGGCGAAGAACCAGAGCCACAACCCCCCGGCCAAGGCGATAGGGTGGAAATCGAAGGTGACCGTCGCCCACAAACCAGGGTTGGTGAGATACAAAAGCACCAACAGCAAGCCCCAGGCCCTCTGCTCCGGCTTAAGGTTCTGATAGGCCAGATACATGATGGCCGGCGCGCCGGAGGCCAGGGCCAGGGTTTGAATCAGAAGCAATATACCGGGCCCTGGCAGCAAAGCATAAAATGGCAGGGCCAATAGCATGGTGGGGTTGAAGTGCTCGCCCCAATGGGACATCTGGCGCAGGGAGGAATAATAGAGCTCACCCTGCAGGAAGGTCCACAGGCCTTGCAGGTGTACGGCCAGGTCCTCGGTGGACTCGAAGTTGTAGTGCCGGGCCAAGGTGTGCAGCCAGATCACCAGGGTCCAAGTCCCGGTCAGGACCAAAGTGAGCGCCATGGGCCGCGTCCGCAACCAGGCAAAGCAGCGTTGCCAGGAGGCGCCGGCCAAGGGGCGTGCGTTTCTGAGGGTCAAGCGCAGGAGTAGGGTGGCGGCCATTCCCAGGCTGGGGAAATCCAGACCGCTGATATCGGGCAGGTCCAAACGACCCGCGGCCAGGTAGATGACGATAAGCGCCAGCCAGCCCCAAACCAGGGCGTCCAAGGCGCGGGCTATCTTGCCCAGGCTGGAGGGAGAGGCTTTCAGTTCCGGTGCTCCCCCAGGCCTTGCTCCTTCAGGCGTTAGAACAAGGCCGTGGCGAATTCGGCCGGGTCAAAGGGTCTCAGGTCCTCGATGCCCTCGCCCAGCCCCACATAGCAAATGGGCAGCTTCAGTTCCTTGGCGATGGCCACCACCACGCCGCCCTTGGCCGTGCCGTCCAGCTT
>CAZDRW010000389.1:0-4103 GCA_964507555.1 uncultured Desulfarculaceae bacterium | reverse complement strand
GAGGTGCTGGAGCTTTTGCAGTGGAACGAGGGCAACTCCTCGGGCCGGGGCATCGGCTGCGTGAGTTGGGACGGCAAGGTGCACCCGGACCAGTTCTGGCGCCACCTCACGGTGGACAACGTGCGCAACCGGCCGTTTTCCGAGATCTGGACCGACACCAGCCATCCGGTGCTGGGCAAGCTCAAGGACAAGCGGCCCTATCTCAAAGGCCGCTGCGCTGAGTGCAAGTGGCTCAATATCTGCGGCGGCAATTTCCGGGTGCGCGCCGAGGCCGCCACCGGCGACCTCTGGGCCCCGGACCCGGCCTGCTATCTGACTGATGAGGAGATTGGGATTAGTTAGGATTATATTTCTTTCCTAATTCCTGTTGAGTGCGCCTAACTTCAGAACACAATATGTTGTGTAAAATTGATTTAGAACTTCCCCTATAATGTGCTATATAGCGCTAGGCAGTAATCTGAAATCACTGAGGATACTGTTCACAAATGGTACAAAGCAAAGCAGCAACCAAAATCAAAAAAACCCATCGTTTTTTCACTATTGGCTACGAGGGTCTTTCTGTTGAGGATTTTTTTACTAAATTATCAGCAGCAGGTGTCTCTTGTCTGATTGATGTTCGCCGCAATCCGATATCAAGAAAACAAGGATTTAGTAAAAAGGCGTTAAATTCATTCTGTCATGAGCACGATATAAGTTATTATCATTATCCTAATCTGGGGATACCATCGGACAAGCGGCGAGATATTAAATCAAAAGATGACTATTATTATTTATTTAAGTACTATCGAGAATCAATTCTTCCAGAAGTTGATCAAGAAGTAGATGATCTCGCGAACATATGCACGAGTGCCGCTACGGCATTACTGTGCTTCGAATCTGACCCTGAATTTTGCCATCGTTCGTGTTTAGCACAGGAATTGTTGAACCGGTTAGATTACAGAGTTGTGCATTTATAATATTTAATTCTATTTTGGTCTTCACTTGGGGGGTGTTTTGACCGAGCCGTTACGAATCCTAATAACCTGTAAAACCTATCCGCAGCCGTCTCTTTCCTACCAAGAAGTTGTATGCACCGCTGGCGTAAGGGAGGATGGTAAGTTTGTCCGGCTTTATCCGCTTAATTTTCGCAAACAACCAGCCGAGAAACAATTCCCCAAATATAGTTGGATTTCTGTAGACGCCGAGCGTAAATCCGGGGACCCTCGTCCGGAATCTTTTCGTCCTGATCCGGCCAGCATTACGATTCTTAACCATCTCGACACCGCACGCAATTGGGCTGCGCGAAAGGAAGTAATTGATCTAGTCAATGAAACACCCATGTGTGAGTTGCAGAAGCTCACACAACAAGTCAAGTCATTAGGTCTTGTTAAAGTTAGCAGCATTGATGATTTTGTTATTGTGCCTGACAGTAGGACTTGGAAACCTGAGCATGAAGCTCTTTTGAAGCAGCAAAATTTGTTTGACGATGACCTCAAACCTATAGAAAAAGTGCCATACAGATTTGTATGTAAATATAAATGTACCGCCCCTGACTGCAAAGGGCATCGCCAGTCAATCATTGATTGGGAATTTTATGAACTTTATAGAAGAATGCGTAATGAACATAAAGACGAAAAGATCGCAACAGCAAAAGTAAAAGAAAAATTTATTAACACTATAGCCTCACCAGACAAAGACCTTCATTTTTTTGTTGGTACGGTCCTGAAGCACAGCAGTTGGTTAATCATTGGCACCTTCTATCCAAAAATCGAAAAGCAAGGCAGGCTCTTTTAGTTCCCATTGACCCCATCCCACCCCTGCGGTATTACTGAAACATCTCGAATCCGAACCCCATTACCGGAGGCGGCTGATGAGCTTTCCCCTGGTTCGCATGCGGCGTCTACGCCGCACCGAGGCCCTGCGCGACATGGTGGCCGAGACCAGCTTAAGCGTGAACGACTTCATCTACCCCATGTTCGTGGTGGAGGGCAAAAAACTGGTGCAGCCTGTCCCCTCCATGCCGGGCATCGACCGCTTCAGCGTGGACAAGCTGGTGGAGGAATGCAAAGCCGTGGCAGGACTCGGCGTACCGGCCGTGATCCTCTTCGGCATCCCCGAGAAAAAAGACCCCCTGGGCCGCGGCGCCTACGATCCCAAGGGCATCATCCCCCGCGCGGTGAGCGCCATTAAAAAGGCCCTGCCCAAGCTGGTGGTGATCTGCGACGTGTGCATGTGCGAATACACCGACCACGGCCATTGCGGCATCCTGGATAAGGAAGAGGTGCACAACGACGCCACCATCGAGCTTCTGGCCAAGGCGTCCCTGGCCTATGTAAAGGCCGGGGCCGACATGGTGGCGCCCTCTGACATGATGGACGGCCGGGTCATCGAAATCCGCGAGGTGCTGGACGAGGCGGGCTATGAGCACATACCCATCATGAGCTACGCGGCCAAGTATGCCTCGGCCTTTTACGGCCCCTTCCGCGACGCGGCCGAGAGCACCCCGGCCTTCGGCGACCGCCGGTCCTATCAGATGGACCCGCGCAACGTGCTGGAGGCTCTCCGCGAGTGCGAGCTGGACGTGATCGAGGGCGCGGACATGCTCATGGTCAAACCGGCGCTGCCCTACCTGGACGTCATCGCCAAGGTGCGCCAGGAGTTCGACCTGCCTCTGGCCGCCTATAACGTGTCCGGCGAGTTCGCCATGCTAAAAGCCGCCGCCGCCAACGGCTGGCTGGACTACGACCGCGTCATGCTGGAAACCTTGACCAGCATCAAACGCGCCGGCGCTGACCTCATCCTCACCTACCACGCCAAAGAAGCGGCAACGCTGTTGAGGGGGTAAGATTTCCGGGGGAACCCCTCCCAAGGAAACCTGAGGGATTGTCCGGGGGCTCATCTATAAAGTTTTTTGAAGGGGGGTCCGGGGAGAAACTTTTGTTCACAAAAGTTACCCCCCGGCCAACGCTTTTATTCAAAGGAATTGAACCATGAAGCTTGCTTTGACTGGGCTTGCGACCTCCGGGAAGAGCACCCTGATGCGGGCTCTGGCCGGCCGGCGCATTGCGGTGGGCAAAGGGTCGACCGACGCCAGCCAGGCGCTGCTGACGGTGCCGGACCAGCGGATTGACAAGTTATCGGCCATGTACAGCCCGCAGAAGACCATCTACGCCCAGATAACCTTCATCGATCCCGCCCCGCCGATGGCCAAGGCCGATGATCCCACCACCAAGCTGCCGCCCGAACTCAGGCAGGCCGAGGGCTTGCTGGAGGTGGTGCGCAACTTCGACGGCGGCTTGGGCGCGCCGGATGTGGCGGGCGATCACCAGGCGTTCAATGACGAACTCATCATCAACGACCTCATCACGGTGGAGCGCCGCTTGGAGCGTATCGCCGAGGAGCGCAAGCGCGGCCGCGAGATTGACCAGGAGGAGATCGGCCTCCTAGAGCAATGCAAGGAACAGTTGAACGCGGAAAAGCCCTTGCGCCTCTTGCCCCAAATTCCAGGACACCCCAAACTAAAGGGCTTCGGCCTTTTAACCGCCAAGCCTTTGGTGGTGGTGGCCAACAACGAGGAGGACGACCCTGAACCGCCGGATCTGGGGCCCGAGCTGGAGCCGGTGGTGGTGCGCGCGGCTATCGAGGCCGAGCTGGTGGACCTGGACGACGACGAGCGGGCCGAGTTCATGGACGACCTGGGGCTCAGCCAGAGCGCCCTGGACCGGCTTATCGCGGCGGGCTACCGGGCGGTGGACGTCATCTCTTTTTTCACTGTGGGCGAAGACGAGGTGCGCGCCTGGACTGTAAGGCGCGGCGCCTTTGCGCCCCAGGCCGCCGGCGTGATCCACTCGGACATGGAAAAAGGCTTTATCCGCGCCGAGGTTATCCGCTACGAGGACTTGATAGCGCAGGGGTCCGAGGCGGCGGGCAAGGATTACCTGGTACAGGATGGCGACATTTTCCACGTCAGGTTCAACGTGTAACCTGCGCTTGCGTATTGGCAAATAGTATTGAGTTATTCAGCCCCTTGGGCTTGACAGGAGGGGGTTCTACCCATAGATTATTGCGGTCGTGGCGATGTAGCTCAGATGGTGAGAGCATGCGGCTCATATCCGCAGTGTCCG
>CAZDRW010000388.1:3884-4124 GCA_964507555.1 uncultured Desulfarculaceae bacterium | reverse complement strand
CTCATCCACCAGCAGAGGAATTTCGGCCCCTTTAACTCGGCAGGCTTTAAGCTCCGGCGAATAAATTGCCCGTACCAGCCCCCAAGGTTCCGGCTGATTGCCGTGCTCAACAATTTCCAGGTCTGCGCCCATTCGCCTCAGCACATTCAGAAAACCTATCCGAGTAGGGTTAAGCAGGGTGTCTCTGACTTCAATTAGACTGCCTGGAGTGATTACCGCACCGCAAATAAAAAAAGCGGC
>CAZDRW010000388.1:0-3874 GCA_964507555.1 uncultured Desulfarculaceae bacterium | reverse complement strand
TGGCGCAGGAAATCGTTGCTCGCTTCCACTCTCAAAAAGCGGCCGAAGACGCATCGCCCGGCACACGCAGGTTC
Organism: uncultured Desulfarculaceae bacterium; assembly: GCA_964507555.1. Lineage (GTDB taxonomy): Bacteria > Desulfobacterota > Desulfarculia > Desulfarculales > Desulfarculaceae > Desulfocarbo. The sequence continues at coordinate 3,800 of CAZDRW010000388.1, read as the reverse complement.
GCTGGCAAGCTAAGGCGCGATTGCTTGACGCACCATGCGCCGTTCTGTTGACTAATATTGGCTCCGCACGCTTTGAACAGTAGCTCCGTGTGATCCCGGCTGGGAGCGGGCTCGGTTACCCGGGTCTCTCCCTCCGCCTGGATACCAGCCAATAAAAGCGCGCTTTTTAGCTGAGCGCTGGCCACGGCCAAGCGGTGCTCGATACCATGCAATTGACCGCCTTTGATCACCACGGGAGGTCTTCCCTCATGACACCGTATGTCGGCTCCCATGGCATTGAGAGGATCGGCCACCCGTTGCATGGGCCGGCGCGAAAGTGAATCGTCGCCTGCAAGAGTGAACTCGCTTTGCCGGCCGGCCAATATGCCCATCAATAGCCTCATGGTGGTGCCGGAGTTCCCGCAATCAACCTGCCCCGGATTGAGCCGCCCGTCGGCTCCGCATAGTTCCACTACATTCTCACCTTGCGTCACACCCGCCCCTAAAAGCCTGGCGGCGTTCAAAGTGGAGGTGCAGTCGGCGCAAGGCGAGTAGTTTTCCACCGTGCAGGCCCCCTCTGCCAAAAGAGCAAAAAGGCCTAGTCGATGAGATATGGATTTGTCGCCAGGTGGTGTGATGGAGCCCTGCAACCTCATTGACCGGTCTCCCGCAACCTACGCCCCACCGCTTTTGCGATAGGAGCAAGGTTGTGCATCATTTTTTCAAAACCAGGCAGGTCCAGGCTTTGGCGGCCGTCGGAAAGGGCCTGCTCCGGAGTGGGATGCACCTCGATTAAAAGACCATCTGCGCCAGCCGCTACGGCGGCGGCGGCCAAGGCGGGAACCAACTCGCGCTTACCCGCCGCGTGGCTGGGGTCCACCACCACTGGCAGATGCGAATATTGCTTGAGAAGAGGCACCGCCGATAGGTCCAGCGTGTTTCTGGTTTCGGTTTCAAAAGTCCGGATGCCGCGCTCGCAAAGCATAACCTGCCAGTTGCCGCGGGCCAAAATATACTCGGCCGAGAGCAACAGCTCCTTGATGGTCGCCATCATGCCGCGTTTTAGAAGAACCGGCCTATCGGTTTCGCCCACCGCCTCCAAAAGCGCGAAGTTCTGCATATTGCGGGTGCCGATCTGCAATATGTCTGCGTAACTGGCAACCAACTCAACTTCATGGGTCGTGAGGACCTCTGTCATTATGGGCAGCCCGGTGATCTCCCGCGCTTCAGCCATAATCTTAAGGCCTTCTTCACCGAGACCGCGGAATGAATAGGGACTGGTGCGAGGCTTGAAAGCGCCACCTCGGAGTCCATTGGCCCCCGAGGCTGCCACCGCCTGAGCGGTTTCCAGAAAATTATCCCGCGATTCCACCGCGCAAGGCCCGGCAAAAACTGCTATCTCGGGACCGCCCACGCCGAGACCGCCCACTTCGATCACTGTGGGTTCATTGCGGAAGTATTTGCCCACCAGCTTCCAGGACTGATCAAAGCTAGAGATCTCATCAATCCCCGCCATATCGCGCAGTATAACGGCAATCTCCTCGGCTTGAGTGCGGCTCATGTTCTCCACCACCGCCAACACGGTACGGGGATCCGAGGCGATAATGCGCGGCTCCAAATCGAAGCCCCGTATGGCAGCCAGCACTTGGGCCACCAAAGCTTTGGGGCAACCCTTTTTCATGGCTATGACCATGACCTTGCCTTTCTCACGCCAGCCGTGCGGCGGCTTTGGCCGTTTCCTGCGCAAATAGCGGCGGGGCAATGCGGCGTCCAGGATGAACATGATGAGTCAAAAAATTCTGCAGCACCTGCATGCCTTGAGCCGTCCCAATGGATTCCGGATGAAACTGCACTCCCTCCACCGGAAAGCCTTCCAGCCTTAACCCCATCACCTCGCCATCAAGCGTATATGCCGAGACTTTCAACGGCGGCTTTATCGTCTCTTCCGGCAGGATCAATGAATGATAGCGCATCGCCATAAATGGATTGCGCAGACCTTTCAGCACGCCCTTGCCGTCATGATATACCTGAGAAACCTTGCCATGCATGGGCTTGGCCGCGCGGACCAACTCTGCGCCGAAAACCATGCCGATGGCTTGATGGCCCAAGCATACTCCAAGAATCGGCACCCGCTCAAAAAAACGTTCGATCACCCCCAGGGTGATGCCCGAATCCTCGGGCCTGCCCGGTCCAGGAGAAATCACTATCGCCTCGGGCGCCAAATCCTCCACCTGATTTATTGTCACCGCATCATTGCGGACCACTCTGAGTTCCTCTCCCAAGGAACCCAAATACTGCACAATGTTGTAGGTGAAGGAGTCGTAGTTGTCCACTACCAGAATCATGACAATCCCTCCGCCGCGGCACGCAGGGCGGCCAAGCCCTGGGCTGCCTTATGGGTAATCTCCTCGTATTCCATTTCCGGGTCCGAGTCGGCCACAATGCCTGCTCCGGCCTGCAAAGTGAAGCGTTCTCCTTCGAACTGAATCATGCGAATGGCGATGCAGGTGTCCATTTGATTTCCCGGCCCGAAAGACCCCACCGCTCCGGCATAGGGCCCCCTGGGTCCGGCTTCCAGTTCGGAGATGATCTCCATGGCCCGCACTTTAGGCGCACCGGAAACCGTGCCCGCAGGAAAAGCAGCCTTGAAGGCTTCCCACACGCCAAACTCCGATTGCAGCCATCCACTAACCGCCGATACGATATGCATCACATGGCTGTAGCGCTCCACGGTCATGAAGGGCTCCACTTTCACCGAGCCATACCGGCATACTCTGCCTGCATCGTTGCGGGCCAGATCCACCAGCATCAAATGTTCGGCCCTCTCCTTTTCCGAAGCCAGCATTTCCCGCTCCAATTCCAAATCGCGCTGCCGATCGTGCGAGCGCCTGCGGGTTCCTGCGATAGGCCGCAGCTGCAGAACACCGTTTTCCATCTTCACCAAGGTTTCAGGTGAAGAGCCAACTAGATGGCAATCGGGAAAATGCAGGAAAAACATGTAAGGCGAAGGGCTCTTTACTCTGAGCCAACGATAAACGCTAAGCGGGTCCACCTGGGCCTCGCCGCTGAACTGTTCCGACAGCACAACCTGGAAAATATCTCCAGCCAGGATATGCTCCTTGGCCTTTTTCACCGCCTCGACAAACCTCTCCTTGGGTGGTGGCTCGATCAGCACTCGGCCTGGTTTAGCGATTATGGGCAGAGACGCGCCAAGCCGCTCCTCGCTTTCACGCAATTTGGCAAGGCCTGCTTCCCTATCCTGGGCAATGGCCACTAAAGTCATCATACGGCTGAGGTGATCAAATACGATAAAGCGCGATGGATAGACCAGGCGGGAAACCGGCAGATGGTGCGCCGGGCCGTCGGGTAGGCGCTCCATAAGTTTCACGGCTTCATAACCTACGTACCCGATTAGCGCTCCCACAAATGGTAGGTCCGGCAGGCCTGAGCATTTCAGCTCAGCTTGCGTCTTTGCCGCCATATCAAAAAAACCATCAACAGGATATTCGCTGATTTGGCCGCCTATCTCCACCGTCACTTGTTCGGCTTGCAGGCGTAGTTCAGCCAAAGGATCCCAAGCCACGATGGAGTAGCGCCCAATGCTCTCCACTCCTTCGCCGCTCTCGAAGAGAAAAGAATTGTTCTCGTGGGCGCAGAGCTTGAGGTAGGCCGATACCGGAGTATCGGCGTCTGCCAGCAGCTCTTTGGTTACAGCCTGTAGGGTGCTCATGGCCTCGGCTTCCTTGGTTTTGGGACAATAAAAAACCCACCGTCCTCAGACGGTGGGCTCGTTAACTTGGATTCGGCTATGGTCTAGCTAA
>CAZDRW010000387.1:0-4130 GCA_964507555.1 uncultured Desulfarculaceae bacterium | reverse complement strand
ACCGATGCTCCTCGCCTCATCTACCGAATACGAACTTCTTTTTATTTATTCAAAACAGCCAGGCCGGGCCAAATCGGCCCGGCCTGGCTGTTGGAATACCCCCCCGCCAGAAGCGGGCTATTTTTTGGAACCTAGCGCTTTCAACTCGGCGTCGGTGCGGCAAATTTCCTCGCCTTGGATGGCGATAAAGTTCTGCGGGATGGAAAAGCCGTATTGCTTATTCTTGGCGGTCTCACCCCACAGGCAGTCCTCCACCACCTGATGGTCCGCGCCTCGCATGATCTTATAGCCTTCCGGCGTGTCCCAGGCCAGGGGTTCCCTTTCCACCGCCGCGATGATCTTGGCCGGGTCCAGCGTACCGGCGCGCTCCACCGCTGCCTTGATGAAATAGACCCCCGCGTAAGTTTCGCCGGCCATGTAGTCTGGGTATTGCTTGAACTTTTTCCGGTAGGACTCCACAAAACGCCGGTTCAGGTCCGACTGGGGCGAAGTGAAGAAATAACGGGAAGACACATAGATGCCGTCCGGCATGTCCCCGGCCATGGGCACCAGTACCTCCAGGGCCCCGGCGCAGGGGAAAGCGAACTTGACCTTTTTGAACAGGCCGGTGGGCAGGGCCTGCTTGATGAAGGTGACCGCATCGCCGCCCCACAGGGGGGACCAGACCGCATCCGGCTTGGCCTCCTGTATCTTTTTGATGTACTCGCTGTAGTCCTTGGCAAGGAATTTGGGGAACAGCTCGCCCACGAACTCCACGTCCGGCCGCAACTCCTTGAGCTTTTCCTTGAACATCTTCCAGGAAGAATGGCCGTAGTTGTAATCCGGCCCGATGACCATATAGCGCTTGTAGGGTTTGGAGGCCATGAGATAGGCGCCAGAGCGGGCGTGCATCATGGCGTTGCTCAAGGTGCTGAAAATGTAGGGGTGAAGTTTGGCCCCGGTAAGGGCGTCGGTGGCCGCCTGGGTCGTCACCAAGATCTTTTTGTTGTTCTTGGCGAACTCCGACAGGGCCATGGCCAGGCCGCTGGAGGTGGGTCCCATAAGGAAATCCACCTTTTCCTTTTTAACGAACTTCTCGGCCAGCGTCAGGACCACGTCCTTTTTCAGCTTGGTGTCCTCGCAGGCGGCCCATAGTTTCCGGCCCAGGATGCCGCCGGCCGCGTTGATTTCCTCCACCGCCATTTGGATGGCCTGGCAGCCGTGCACTCCGTAACCGCCAACCTTTCCGCTGGAAATGAACATAGCCCCAATCTTGATGGGCGCCCCCGCTGCCAGGGCCGAACCAGCGGCCCAAAGCAGGACCAAGCCCGCCAATAACATCCCCTTGATCAATTGTTTCCCCTTCATGCTACCTCCCTTGATTGATCCAGATCATGCAGCACGAGCCAAGTGTCACTGTATGTTGACACTCTCAATGCATGCCTTCACTGGGCTGGACTGTGTTAAGTCGCCTCAACTATCGTCAAGCAAAGCAATTTCTTTTTGGGAACACAGCGCAGACCACAAGACCCTAAATTTGGTTAAAGTATTTTGTTAATTGTGTTGGTAGTGCAAAGTGCGTGCCCGGAATACCCGTGGCGCCTATTAGAGTCAACCTGCCTAAATGTCGTGTTTTTTCGGGAGAGACCAGGCAGGCGTGGCTGTGGCTACTGGAAAAGATTCAGCGCGGTGGCTGAAATTTTTCCAGTACTCTGCGAAACGCAAGCTAAACCGGGAATGCTCAGGAGCACCTGTAATTGTCTGTTTCCGCCTACTACCGCTGGCGGCGGCGCTTCAGGAAGCAAGGATTTGCTGGTCTTCAAGATCGATAGCCTTACAAGGGCCGCATCGGCAAAGAGAATAACTTTCCCCGCGGTAGGGCAACTGCAACGACAAGGTTTGTGCCGGAAGGTTCTTCCAAACTTTTGGATGGTTTTTTTGAGAGGAGGCCCCCGGAAAAAACTGCTTATGCTTTATGCCCGAATTTTTAAGCAGCAGGGCACAAAATAAGGCCGGCCCCGATTCCGGAGCCGGCCCTCTGAATCTCTTGCTAAGGCCCTTACTTCTTCTTAGGATGGCACTCGTTGCATTTGGTGGGGCCCTTTTTCATTTTCTTGTGGCAGTCCTTGCAGTTCTTGTGGAAGGCGTTGTACAGGCTCAGCATCTTGCCTTCGTTCTTCTTGGCGGACTTATGACAGCTGGCGCACATGGCGACCTTGTCGCCTTCCTTCCATACGTTCTTGCCGTCCTTCATCACATGGTGGCATTCGGCGCACTTAATCTTTAGGTCCACCGAGTGATGCTTGTGGCCGAAGGTCACGGCGCCCTTGGTGTTCTTCGTAAACAGAGAATCCTTAATTTCCAGGACATCCTTGACGGTACCCGACTTGGTGGTCTGGGCGATGGCGCCAGCACCCATCATCACGACCGCGGCAAAAGCGACCATGATCGCAATAGCGATAAAACCTTTTTTCATGGTTATCTCTTCCTCCCCTGAATTGGCCAAAAAATACAAGAGAAATACTTCACTAGATTTGCCCCCACTTATAGCTCCGCCAAACGGGGCTTGTCAAGGGGTTTTCCCTTATGTGCGCTTGCGAAAAAGTCCTGAAATCTACTAAGTTATGATGATTCATTTCGGCGGGAGGCAGACTGCTTTTCTTGCTCGGCCTCTTTGACTTCCTCCCAGAGAGCGTCCATCTGCTGGAGGTTCAGATCCGCCAAACTGAGGTTCCGGCTGGCAGCCAGGGCTTCCATGGCTTGGAAACGGCGGGTAAAACGATTATTGGCGCCCCTTAAGGCCTGTTCGGCTCCCAAGCCTTGGTGGCGCGCCCACTGCACCCAGGTGAAAAGCAGGTCGCCCAGTTCGCTTTCTGCCTCTTCCTGGCCAGCCGCCTGGATCAACTCGCGGGTTTCCTCCTGGGCTTTTTGCCAGACCTCTTCGGCACCCGGCCAATCAAAACCCACCCTGGCGGCGCGCTGGCCGAGACGATGCGCCCGTATGAGGGATGGGGAGGCCAGGGGCACGCTGTCCAGCAGGCCGTCTTCCCGCCCTTTGCGCTCGGCGGCCTTGAGCTTGCCCCACAGCCCTTTCACCTCCTTCGCGTCCTTGACTTTGGTTTCGCCAAACACGTGGGGATGCCTGCGGATCATTTTAGCGGTCACCTGTTCGATCACTTGGCCAAGATCGAACTGGCCGGCCTCGGCATAAAGGTTGGCCATGAAAACCACTTGAAAAAGCAGGTCGCCCAGCTCGCCAAGGGCCTCGTCGGCGCAGCCGGATTCCACCGCCTCCACCGCCTCATAAGCCTCTTCCAAGAGGTAGGGCGCTACGCTGCGGGTGGTTTGCTCACGGTCCCAGGGGCAGCCGTCCGGCGCGCGCAGGCGCTTAACCAGATCCAATAGCCCGGCCAGGGCCTGGGCGGCCCTCATGCCGTCATCGCTTTGTTTCACGGGGTTTTGCCCTTGCCGCCGGGCTTGTCGGGGTTCTTAAGGCGTTCGATGCGTTTGTGGAGGTTCATGGTGAACTCGTCGGGCACCAAGTCCACCACCACCTCGCCGGCCCGCAGCACATAGGGCGTCATGAAGGAGCCTTCCAGCATGCGGGGCATTTTAAAGGGAATCACGATAACCACGATATGCAAAAGAATGTAGCAGACCAACACGCCCTTGATGAGGCCCACCGCTGCGCCGGCCAGCCGGTCGACGCCGGAAAACGGACCCGAGTTGACCAGGCGCGATATGGCCAGCCCCAGGTAGGTAAAAAAAATGAAGATTATGATCAGGATGATGCCAAAGGCCGCCACATCCCACCAAACGCTTTTGGAGCCGGCCAGTTCGGCTAGAAAATGGCCCAGGGGTTCATAGGCCATGGCGCTGACCACCACCGCGGTCACCACTCCCGCCAGGCCCATGACCTCGCGTACAAAACCGCGCATCAGCGCCCTCACCAAAAAAAAGACCAACAGCACCATCAGGCTGAGGTCGAGTATGTTGGGCCCGGTTTCCATGGACTAATGCTGTAGCACGTAGCTGGTGCAGTGTCAAGCCTCCACGCAGCTTGTGAAAATATATTTATTAATCATAACGGTGGGTTAATAGACTGGCCTCTGCCGCGGCCAAGCATAGTTTCCCTTGCCCGCGATTAGGCC
>CAZDRW010000386.1:0-4130 GCA_964507555.1 uncultured Desulfarculaceae bacterium | reverse complement strand
GCATCTGCTCGCCGGTGTCGATCACCCGGCAGTTGATCATCTTGAAATTGGCCACGCCCAAATCGCCGTGCACCTGCACCGCGTGGTAGGCCACCTTGCCCAGGGTCAGATCCCGCACCGTGAAATCAGAGGCCGCGGCCCAGAACACGTGAGACACCCCGCCTTCCATGCCCTGGCCCAGGATTTGCACGGCGTCGCGGTTGCCGGAAAGGCTTTTCACCGTGACCCCGGAGGCCGAAACCCACATGCCGTTATCCAAGTTATAAATGCCATCACTGAGTTCGATGAGCTTGTCGCCGCCCTCATTGGCCTCAGCGATCGCCTCCGTGAGCTGGCTCACGTCCGAAACCACCCGGGCCGCGCCGCTCATGGGGATGAGCGCAAGCGCCGTCAAAACCGCCAGCGCCACAAGCGCCGCCTTAAGGGATCTTTTCATGACAAGCGGTCCCCCTTCTCCCCCAGCTTGACATAAATTGTAACTAAACAATATTATAGGGCGATTAGTGCTAATTCAACCAATAAGACCCGTGGGCGGCGCTATGGCCCGCCTTCAGCAACACCCAGCCAAAGGCAAAATCACATGTCAGAGGTGGAAAACAAGCAATACGTGCTGGACGCCCTGAGCGCCCGGGAGTCCTGGCGCATGTTCCGCATCATGAGCGAATTCGTGGACTCCATCGACACCATGAGCAATATCCCCAAGGGCGTAACCATGTTCGGTTCGGCCCGGGTGCAGCCAAACACCCCGGAGTATGAGATGGCCGAGCAGTTGGGCCGGCTTCTGGTGGAGGCCGGGTATGCGGTGATAACCGGCGGCGGCGGCGGCATCATGGAAGCGGGCAACAAGGGCGCGGCCGAGGCCGGGGGGCACTCGGTGGGGCTCAACATCGAGCTGCCTTTCGAGCAGATGCCCAACCCCTATGCCAACGTGCGGCTCAATTTCCGCTATTTCTTCGTGCGCAAGGTGATTTTCGTTAAATATTCCGTGGCCTACGTGGTGATGCCCGGCGGCTTCGGCACCCTGGACGAATTGGCCGAAGCCTTGACCCTGATCCAGACCCAGCGCATCCGGCCCTTCCCGGTGATTCTGGTGGGCAGCGACTATTGGGCCGGCCTCTTGGACTGGATCAAGGACACCCAACTCAAGCACGGTAAGATCAGCCCGGGCGATTTGGACTATATCATTCTCATGGATGACCCCGTGGAGGTGGTTAAGCGCATCAAGCATATGGTCATTCTTTAAGAATCAGGCACCGGACCAGCCGAATCCCTGCGCAAGCAGCCCCCCCAACCCCCGGCCGCAAGCAAGCGGGCGGGGGTTGGTTGCGGGCTTCTTTAGTCTTCCAAGGGAATGTAGACCTCCACCATCAGCTCTTCCGGGGGCGTCCGGCTGGGATCATTCAAATAGATTTCTATGGACGGCAGGTTCCGCATCTCGCGGTCCTGGGTTGGCAGCCACTGGCCGCAGACCCAGGCATAGGTGTCTTTCAGCTGGTCATAAGGTCCCTTGTGCAGGGCCTTTGCATAGTCGCCGCCAGCCACCTCTTGAATGCCCACTTCCCCTGCCGGACCCACCTCCGGCCCCACCGGCAGGCAGGCGTCGTATCGAATACGCTCCGGCTGGGTCACTTCCGGGTCGTCGTGGCCCAGGCCCAGCATCACGGTCCGTGGCCCCAGCAGGCCAGCCGGTCCCGCCCAGTTGCAAAGCTTTTCCCAGGCGATCCCGCATTGATCATAGGGCCCCACATGGCGCACAAAGGCCACCCGGCGGGGATCGAGACGGACTATCTCCACGTTCATGACTGCTCCTTTATTCATGCGCGGCCAGGAATCGGCATCCACCTCTGAAACGGAGATGGGCGCCTCGGGCCGCTGCAAGGTTCGATAATGGGAAGGCGCCACGCCGAAACGCTGGCGAAAGGCCCTGGTGAAGGCCTCCAGGCTGTCATAGCCCGCTTGGAAGGCCAGATCGGTAATGCTGCGCTCCGAGTGCCTCAGCATGTTGGCCGACCAATCCAGGCGCAGGCGCCGCACATATTCGGCCACCGGCTCGCCCACCATGCCCCGGAAGACCCGGTGGAAATGATAGGGCGAAAAGCAAGCCACCTCAGCCAGTTCGGCCAGACTTAGTTCCCGGTCCAGGTTGTTCTGGATATACAGGAGCACCTTTAGAATGCGCTCTTGGTAGCTGGCTTTGGTGTGGCTCCGCATGGCTCCCCTTTCATGACTTGCGGGATCGCGATCCGCTTGACCAATCTTATAACCGATCAAAGCTTCCCTGGCTTGATCGATCTTGCTATCTTAGATGGATAGGTCAGGACGCTTGGGGAAGCACAAAAGCCCTGGCCTGTTTCTCACTATGTGGTATGAATGTGGATGCGGCGCGCGGAATCGCGCATATCCCCGGCAAACATGGAGGAAGACCTTTGTTAATACCGACATTCGGCGATCGGCTGCGTTTTTGGCAAGCCGTTGGCATCATGGTATTTTTCGCGGCAATAACTCTAATCCTGGCCGTTAATCCGGCCCAGGCGGAAAGGCACAATCCCATGGTTAAGCTGACCACCAGCATGGGCGACATCACGGTTGAACTCTATGCGGACAAGGCTCCCGAGAGTGTGGCCAACTTCCTGGCCTACACCAAGGATGGCTTTTTCAGCGGCACGGTGTTTCACCGCGTGATCCCCGGCTTCATGATCCAGGGCGGCGGTCTCAATAAGGATCTGCACCCCAAGGCCACCAAGGACCCCATCCGCAACGAGGCCGACAACGGGCTCAAGAACCTGAAATACACCCTGGCCATGGCCCGCACTCCCGATCCCCACAGCGCCACCGCCCAATTCTTCATCAACGTGGCGGACAACGAGTTCCTGAATTTCGCGGCCAAGACCCCCCAGGGCTGGGGCTACGCGGTGTTCGGCAAGGTGGTGGAGGGCCAGGACGTGGTGGACAAGATCGCCGCAGTGCCCACCGGCCGCAAGGGCTATCACGAGGACGTTCCCACCACCCCGGTGCTGATCGAAAAGGCCGAGGTGCTGGAGAAGTAGCCGCTCATGAAAAAGGCTGCCAATCCCGGCGGTAAAGGGGGGGCCAAACGCGCTGAAAAACCGCCATCCCCCAAGGCCGCCAGAGTTGCCAAGAAGGACAAGGGCGGAGGTTTCGCCCCGCCCGAGCCCCGACGGGTCCAGGCCGTGCTCAAGGAGTTGGACAAGCTCCATCCCCATGCTGCCTGCACCCTGGCGTACAACAGTCCCCTGCAGCTCTTGGTGGCCACAATCTTATCGGCCCAATGCACCGACGAGCGGGTCAACCAGGTGACCCCCGCCCTATTCAAGCGCTTCCCCAGCGCCCAGGACTATGCCGCGGCCGATCTGGCCGAGCTGGAGGAGATGATCCGCTCCACCGGATTTTTCCGCAACAAGGCCAAATCCATCCAAGGCATGGCCAAAGGCCTGGTGAGCCGGCACGAGGGCAAGGTGCCGAATGATCTGGACAAGCTGGTGAAGCTGCCCGGCGTGGGGCGCAAGACCGCCAACGTGGTCCTGGGCGACGCCTTCGGGGTGCCCGGCATCACGGTGGACACCCACGTGGGCCGGGTCTGCCGCCGCCTGGATTTCATCGGCACCAAGGACCCGGTCAAGGCCGAGTTCGCGCTCATGGAGATCATCCCCCAAAAGCGCTGGACCAAGTTCAGCCACCAGGTGATCCTGCACGGCCGCCAAATCTGCCAGGCCCGCAAGCCGGATTGCCCGGGCTGCGGGCTTAAGCCCCACTGCCCTTGGGGGCGGGCCCAGGAGGAGAAATAATTCATGGCCGCAGAACGCGTTTTCGTGGTGGTGCTGGGCAGCGACCAAAAAGGCATCATCGCCCGCATCAGCACGCTTCTTTATGAAAAGAACGCCAACATCGAGGACGTGCAGCAAAAGATCATGGACGGCACCTTCGTCATGACCATGCTGGCCGATGTGAGCGAATGCGCCTGCGACACCGCGGGCTTGAGGGATTCCCTGGAGGACCTGGGGGCCCAGATGGGTCTCACCGTGATGGTGCAGGCCGAGAGCGTAATCAAGGCCATGCAAAGGGTGTAGGCGCGCCATGACCATCGCACTGGAAGACGTTTTCGAAACCGC
>CAZDRW010000385.1:0-4145 GCA_964507555.1 uncultured Desulfarculaceae bacterium | reverse complement strand
AAAGCAACCATATTTATAGAACAGCCAAGGGCGGGTTGTCGGTGTTCCTTGCGGACCTATGCAATCGGTTGTACCGATCCCGGGTTAACGTGGTCACGATCAAGACCGGCTTTGTTTATTCACCCATGACGGCTACCCTTGAGAAGGGCTTTCTCTGGGTAAAACCCGAGGATGTGGCTAAGATTATTTATTCGGCCATGCATAAGGGCAAGGATGTGGTCTATGCGCTAGGTTTCTGGCGGCTTATAATGTTCATAATAAAGGCTTTGCCAGAATGGCTTTTTAAACGTTTGAAACTGTGAAAGTCCAAGGGAGAAGCCTGCCATGAACGAAAAAATGAAGTCGCTTATCAAGCATAATGAGATATGTGTCTTGGCCACCGCGGGATCCCAAGGGCCGCACACCTCGCTCATGGGCTATCTGGCATCCGACGATGGAGCGGAAATATATATGGTAACCAAGGAAGATACTCTTAAGTATCGGAACATACAGTCTGAACCCAGGGTGAGCGTTCTGCTTGACGACCGCCGGGCCGGCGATCCCGGCGAGCTATGTGCTCTTACCATAAGTGGCAGGGCGGAGGTCGTTGGCGACACCCGCGCCGAGGCCGAGTTGTTGGCCCGCTTTACGGCCGAGCGTCCCCATCTTTGCCGCATAGCATCGGACCCCGGCTCTAAAGTCCTGCGCGTTAGAATTAAAAAACTACAGCTATTAGAAGGCCCCACCAAGGCGACTTATGATATCCAGTCTTAAGCTGCCCGTCTTCTCTTGACACTCCAACCAGGCGCGGGTAGTTTTGCCGAATTATCCAAGTAGTGAATAATCATTGAAAGCGAGGCCTTTGGTGAGCCGCAAGACACCTGCTATCCCGCCGGAAATAGAAGAACTGGTGCCCTACCAGCCCGGCAAGCCCATCGAGGAGTTGGAGCGCGAGCTGGGCATCAAGGGAGCCATTAAACTGGCAAGCAACGAGAACCCCTTGGGACCGTCTCCCAAGGCGGTGGAGGCCATGCAGGCGGCGCTTCCGGGTCTGCATCGCTATCCGGACGGTGCCGGATTTGCATTGCGCACCGCCTTGGCAAAAAAATTTGGTGTCGACTTCGCCCAAACCTGCATCGGCAACGGCTCGGATGAGATCATCGAGTTTTTGGCGCGCGCCTATGTGCGCCCAGGCCAGGAGGCCTTGGCGGCGGCGCCTAGTTTTCTAATGTATTCCAAGCTGGTGCAGGTGGCGGGCGGAAAGCTGCACGAAGTGCCTTTGAAGGACTTCCGCATCGATTTGCAGGCCATGCTGGCGGCTATAACGCCGCAAACCCGGTTGGTGTTCATTAATAACCCCGACAATCCAGCCGGCACCGCGGTGAGTAAAACTGAGTTGGCCGAGTTTCTGGACCAGGTTCCCCAGGGCGTGCTGGTGGTCTTGGACGAAGCCTACATCGACTTTACCACCGACCCTCAAGTTGCCATGGGCACGGATTTTTTGGGGCATGACACCCCTGTTTTGGTCATGCGCACCTTTTCCAAAAGCGCCGGCCTAGCCGGCCTGCGCATCGGCTACGCACTGGGCCCCCAGGAGGTGATCGCGGCCTTTGACCGGGTACGGCAACCTTTTAACACCTCCATTTTAGCCCAGGTGGGCGGCGTGGCGGCACTGGCGGATGAAGAATTTTTTAAGCGAACCCGGCGGTTGGTCATAGACGGGTTAAATACCTTTTATCAAGGCTTTAAAGATCTGGGGCTTTTTTATGTGCCCAGTCAAACTAATTTCGTGTTGGTGCGTATCGGCCCCAAAGCCAAGAAAGTGGCCGACCTTTTGCTGCGGCGTGGCGTAATCATCCGTTACATGGGATCCTATGATCTCCCTGAATTTTTAAGGATCAGTGTGGGGCTTCCTCAGGAAAACCAGCGCTTTGTGGAGGCGCTCAAGGACATCGTGCAAGGGGGGCGGGACTAGGCATGGTTGTAACCATTGACGGTCCTTCTGGTGCGGGGAAATCCACGGTCAGCCGGCGATTGGCCTCTGAGTTGGGTTTTGCCTATCTGGATACTGGCGCGCTTTATCGGGCAGTGGCCCTGGCCGCCACCGTTGATGGCAAGGCCCAGGAAGAGGAGGAGGCGATTATAGCCGCCTGGCTCACCCGGGTGGATATTTCGGCCAAGCCGGAGAGAGGGCGGTTCGTGGTTTGCCTGGATGACCGCGATGTTGAGCCGTTTATCCGTAATGAGGAAATTGGCGGCATCGCCAGCCGCTTAAGCGCCATGGCCCCGGTACGGGAGTTTCTTTTGGAGTTGCAGCGCAAGGCAGGGGAGGCGGGCGACCTGGTGGCCGAGGGGCGCGACATGGGCACCGTAGTGTTCCCAGAGGCCGAGGTGAAGTTTTTTCTCGTAGCCGATGATGGGGAGCGGGCGCGGCGCCGTTATGAAGAGCTAAAACCGGTTCAGCCGGACCTTACCTTGGAGCGTGTGGCGCGGGACCTTGCCGCCCGCGATCAGCGCGACGCGGGCCGCAGCTTGGCCCCCTTGGCTCCGGCGCGGGATGCCTATGTGCTTGACTCTACAAATGTTGGGGTGGAACAGGTTATCGCCATGATGCTAAAACGGGTTGGCATGGCCAAAAACATCGGTTAGGCTGAGTAAAGAAGGCTTGTGTTCGCCCTTATATTCTGGTAATAAAACATAGTTTTTAAGGGTACTACCTTGAGCTGCTGCCAAAGGGGCGGCGGAGTGAGGTGGATTTTTGCATTTAACCGAAACCCAAGGCAATAACAGTGGTAGAGAACGTGTTGGATAACGAACAAACTTCCCAGGACCAAACGGAGACCCAGGCCCCTGAGGCTAAACCTGAAGAGACCCAGGCCCCCGAGGCTATTCCTGAAGAGACCCAGGCCGCTACCGAGCCTGAGGCTCCTGCAGCCGAGGCGGCTCCCATGGAGATCGATGCCACCGTGGATGACGAGGACCTTGATCAAGAGCAGTTGGAACAGCTCTATGAGCAGTCCTTCCGAACCTTCCAGGAGGGCGAGGTCGCTCGCGGCACCATCGTTTCAATCGAAAACGATTATGTGGTGGTGGACATCGGCTACAAATCCGAAGGCCAAATCTCCGTTAATGAATTCAGGGACCCTGATGGCAACCTGGCGGCCGAAGTTGGCCAGCAGATAGATGTCCTTTTGGAGAGGGCCGAGGATGAAGACGGCACCATTATTCTTTCCCGTGAAAAGGCCGCCAAGATCAAGGTCTGGGATGAGATCAGCCGGGTCTACAATGACGATGGCGTGATAAATGGCGCCATAGTGGGCCGGGTTAAGGGAGGCATGAGCGTGGATATCGGTGTGCCCGCCTTCCTGCCGGGTTCGCAGGTCGATTTGCGCCCGGTGCGTAATCTGGACGCGCTGATAGGCAAAAGCTTCGACTTCAAGATCCTCAAGTTCAATAAGAAGCGGTCCAACATCGTTCTCTCCCGCCGCGCGCTTTTGGAAAAGGAGCGCGAGGAAAAGAAATCGGAAACGCTCAAGGTTTTGGAGGAAAACCGCGTCATGGAAGGCGTGGTCAAGAACATCACCGACTACGGTGTGTTCGTGGACCTGGGCGGCATAGACGGCCTTTTGCATATCACCGACATGAGCTGGGGCCGGGTGGGTCATCCCTCGGAAATGTTCGGCATCGGCGACGAGATCACGGTCAAGGTGCTCAACTTCGATCGCGATCGCGAGCGCGTCAGCCTGGGCCTCAAGCAACTCAAGTCCGATCCTTGGACCGCCGCTTCCGAGAAGTTCCCTGTTGGCACCCGGGTCTCCGGCAAAGTTGTTAGCCTGGCCGATTACGGCGCATTCGTGGAAGTGGAAGAGGGCGTGGAGGGCTTGATTCACGTCTCCGAGATGTCTTGGACCCGCAAGGTGCGCCATCCTTCCAAGGTAGTCAACGTGGGCGACGTTGTTGAAGCGGTGGTGCTCAACATCAATCCTGAGCAGAAACGCATCAGCCTGGGAATGAAGCAGGTCGAGCCCAATCCTTGGGATGTTATTGCTGAAAAATACCCCGTGGGCACGACGATCGAGGGCCGGGTCAAGAACATCACAGACTTCGGCATCTTCATCGGCATCGACGAGGGCATCGACGGCCTGGTCCACATCAGCGACATCTCC
>CAZDRW010000384.1:0-4162 GCA_964507555.1 uncultured Desulfarculaceae bacterium | reverse complement strand
CGATCGTGCCAATGTTACAGTGCGGCTTGTTGCGCTCAAACTTAGCCTTGGCCATTGGGTCACTCCTTAGTGACAGGAAAAATCACCGGGCGAACGATTGCCCGCCATTATTTATTTGCCGGGCTCAGACCTGCCTTTAACTAATAACGGCTATCCCCTTTTCGGCTATCGTCCTAGGGGCTTGCCTGCCGCCCGATTATGTTTTTGGAGCCCACGACCGGGATTGAACCGGTGACCTCATCCTTACCAAGGATGTGCTCTACCAATTGAGCTACGTGGGCCTTTAACTACTTGCTTGCGTCTTCCCAGTTGGGGCCCCTGCCCGTTTTGGCGACGGCCCCGGTCGCCTTGATCATGCAATAAACGCCCGCGAGCTATGGAAGCATGAGCCCCCTATATATATGGTTGGTGGTGAGGGGAGGATTCGAACCTCCGAAGGCGATGCCGGCAGATTTACAGTCTGCTCCCTTTGGCCACTCGGGAACCTCACCACTTGTCACAAATACCGGTCTGCTCGTCAGGCTCCTTATTGTGCGGCCCGCCATCCCGGCGCGCCCCTGCCCACTTTGGGGCCCCTAACAGCATGGGCCGACATGGCATTACATGCAACCACCGGCCCTATATCATCACGGCTCCGTTCCGGGACTTGAACAACAGCTTGGCGCCCGCCCGGTCCGCTCCTGGGCCGGTTGGTTCGCCCGGCTCCGATCGCTTTGGTTTCCCAAAAGCGCCTTGGCCTTTTGGCTATTCGCCTTAGGCCCGTTACTAGCGCCCCGGCTCCGGCCCGCTTAAAGGCTGGAGCTGGCGATGGGAATTGAACCCGCAACCTGCTGATTACAAATCAGCCGCTCTAGCCAATTGAGCTACGCCAGCCGAAATAATGAATATACCGCACCGTTCCCACCGGGGCAAGTGACAGGAAAAAAATTCACGACTCCGTCCCCGCTGGAGTAACGACCCATTTATATGACATATAATTCTTATCCTGACAACCCCTAAAACCCTTCCCTGGTTAATAAAGTGAGCCGATCGCCGGGTTAAGAGGTCTTGGGGGTTAGCACCTGGGGTTATTTAGGTTAATGGAAACTCACAGCCCAGATCCCAGCCCTTCAGGGATTCCACTATTGGGCTGCCCGCGGTGCCCTGCCCAGAGAAGCCTTAAGCAATTCCAGCGGGCCCACATTGCTTTCCCTGCTTTATTTCAGCAGGTTTTTAGCCTTTATTTTTTCAAAAATCTTACAAATCATCATAATTTAAGGCATTAGCCTGTCAAAACTACTTGCTGCCCAACCTGACGCGCACATCTTCTGCTTGCACCACTTAGCAAAACCACCAGGCTCAAGCTTGCGTGCCCCGGCTATCCGTCTTATATTTTTATAAGCTGCGGGCTGCCACTAGGCTGGAAAAGCTAGCCAAGGTAAAGCCTTGCCAAAACCCGAAAGGCTGTATTCTTCATGGGTTCTGACATAAAAAATGACGATACCAAGCGAGGTTATCCAGACCAAAAAGAGATGGAGCGCGAGCTCTCGGATTACCTTTCCAAAAAATATGCAGAAAAAACCCGCTTTGTATCGCCGCGCCTAAACCCGCAGCCGGAGATCGACGGCGAGGGCGAGGAGGGCGGCGTCTGGTCCCGTATTAATTTCGACATGAATCCTGAGGAGTTAGTTGCCTACCTCGACCAATACATCGTTTGCCAGGACGAGGCCAAGGCTGTTTTAGCAACCAAAATATGCACCCATTTCAACCGGGCCAAGTACCTCTCACAACGCCAAACCGGCGACCCGGCCGACGGCGTGGGCCTGATTAAAAACAATGTGCTCATGATCGGCCCCACCGGCGTGGGCAAGACCTACATGGTCAAGCTGATCGCCGCCAAGCTGGGCGTGCCCTTTGTCAAGGGAGACGCCACTAAGTTCAGTGAAACCGGCTACGTGGGCGGCGATGTCGAGGACTTGATCCGCGATCTGGTCCACGAGGCCAATGATGATATCGAGCTTGCTCAATACGGCATCGTATACGTGGACGAGATCGACAAAATCGCTTCTTCCCGGAATTTGATCGGGCCGGACGTCTCCCGCACCGGGGTACAGCGCGCGCTCTTAAAGCCCATGGAAGAGACCGAGGTGGACCTCAAGGTTCCCCACGACCCCATAAGTCAGATTCAAGCTATTGAAAAATATCGCAAAACCGGAAAAAAGGAAAAGCAGACCGTTAACACCCGCCATATCCTTTTCATTATGAGCGGCGCTTTTGGCGATTTGCCGGAGATCATCAAGAGGCGGCTCAACCAAAAGAGCCTGGGCTTCACCTCTGTGGTGCGCACGTCCGAAGCCGACCAGGCATACTTCCATGAGATGACGGCCCAGGACCTGGTGGAATATGGCTTCGAAAACGAATTTGTGGGCCGTATTCCGGTGCAAGTGTTGCTGGAGGAACTCACGGCAGATGACCTCTACCAAATCCTCCGCAACCCCAACAACCCGGTTATCATCAGCAAAAAGAGAGACTTTGCGTCCTACAACATCGAAATCAACTTTGAAGATGCGGCGCTGAAAGAGTTGGCGGACCGCGCGTCCCTCATGAAGACCGGCGCCCGCGCCCTGGTCTCGGTGGTGGAAAAGGCGCTCTTGCCCTTTGAAAAGCACCTGCCCAGCACCGACATTGACCGCCTTTTGGTCACTACTGAGCTGGTGGCCGATCCCAAAGGCGCTCTCGATCGCTTGTTGGCCGACCCTGACAATCCTGAATTGCAGGCCCGTCAGGAGGAGGCGGCCAAGGCCGAGCGCCTGGATCTTATGCGCATGGTGGCCAAGCGCGAGCCGCTCTACCGGAGTCGCCTGCGCGATGCTCTCACTCCGGCCCGCATGGATCTCATTGCTGACGAGTATTACCGGGTGGGCATGACCTTGGGCGCCGCCTTCGATGTGGTGTTGGGCCGCCTGGACGAGATTCACGACTTTGCGGAAAGCTTCTTCCAGCGTTACAGCCTCAAGATCACCTTCACCGAAGCGGCCGAGGTCGCCATTCTGGCCGGCGCCGCCGCCGAAGGCATTAAAGTCAGTATTTATCTGCAACGGCTCAGCCAGGTGTTGGAACCCGGCCTGCGTCTGGCCCGCGACCGCACCGGACACGAAGAATTCCTGCTGCCCGAAAAGGCGGTGCTGGACACCGACGCCTATTTGCGCGATGTTTTTCAAGAGCACTTCCAATCCACCTTGAGCAAAGAAATCTAAAGAAAACTCTTGAGGCGGACCCCTTTTTCTGTGACAAGAAGGGGGGCCGCCTCTTTTTTTGCCAAAAGACAAAGGGGCCGACTGCTTAAGGGTGGGGTATAGTTGGGTTTATTTTTTGCTAATTAAACGGGGCAACTCCCCGCAAAACACTGCCGAGAAGTCCAAATGATCGGAATCAGTAAGCTTTATTGCGGTACTGTCGAGCCGTCGGACGCGCTTCGCTATGGCCGGCATTCGGGCAAGTTGCCCAGCCATCTGCTCCAGTTCGCCGAGGACAAAAAGCCGGTGGTGGTCTGGAACATGACCAAGGCCTGCAACCTCAAATGCATGCATTGCTATGCCCAGGCCACGGTGGGCCCCGCCGCGGACGAACTCACCACGGCCGAGGCCAAGGCCATGATAGACGACCTGGCCCAATTCGGCGCGCCGGTAATCCTTTTCAGCGGCGGCGAGCCCTTGATGCGACCCGATCTGCCCGAGTTGGCGCGCTATGCGGTCAAAAAAGGCATGCGCGCGGTCATCAGCACCAACGGCACCCTGATCACCCGCGACAAGGCCAAGGAACTAAAAGACATAGGCCTCTCCTACGTGGGCGTGAGCCTGGACGGCCTGCCCGAGGTGCACGACAAGTTCCGCGGCGTGCCCGGCGCGTTCGATGAGGCCATGGCCGGCATCCGCAATTCCATGGAGGCGGGGCTGAAAGTTGGCCTACGCTTCACGGTCTACGCCAACAACGCGCCCGAGGTGCCCGGCATCTTTGATATTCTGGAGAAGGAAGGCATCCCGCGGGTGTGTTTCTACCACCTGGTCTATGCCGGCCGCGGCAGCAAACTCATGGACGAGGACCTTCCCCATGAGGGCACTCGCCAGCTCCTCAATCTCATCATGGACCGCAGCCAGGCGCTATTCGACAAGGGCCAGGCGCC
>CAZDRW010000383.1:0-4175 GCA_964507555.1 uncultured Desulfarculaceae bacterium | reverse complement strand
CGGCATGGATCCGAAAGCGCACCTCAAGCTCATGCGCCATTATTTCTTCTTCGCCCTTGGCAGGTGCAGGCAGGGGCTCCCAAAACTCCAACTGTATATAGGAAGGCTCCAGGTCAGGATAATACCACTTAGCGCCATGAGGCAAAAAGGGCGGGTGATTGTGTATGAACACTGGCTGCACAGGCACCCCGGCCAGGCGAGCGATTTTAAACGCGCCCAGTCGAAAAGGCCTGATGCTTTCACGAGGAGAGCGGGTGCCCTCGGGAAAAAGCTGGAACCTATTTCCCTGCTCTATGGCACTCAATGCCTCTAATAAGGGCGCCATGGTGTCGCGCCCCCGGCTTCCTTCGGAAACTACATAACCGGATAGCTTTAATATCGGTGCCAAGGGAAGCTTCTTGATGAGGGCGCTTTTTACCATCACCGCCATGCCGGGAAGTTCCCGGATCAAATAAAGCACGTCGAAAAGTCCGGGATGGTTGCTGACCACCACACAAGGTCCAGAGTACGCTTTACCTCTGGTAGGCAGCTTCTTGATCAACCCGCCCACACTCAAATACCACAACCAAATGCCGAATAAGCTTCTGTTAATTGAGCGCATGCACAATGACCGCTTGCCCGTGATGAGCTTTGCCAGCAAAAAGACCGGCACCACCAGAAGCACTTCAAGAACAATACCCGAGGCAAACAGCGCAAAGCACAGGCACATGTGGCAACCTTTGGCAATTCTTATGATGCGCTCTGCCACGGCTTTAGTGCATCCCGCCTGGGGAACCGGCGGGCGGAAGATAGGCCACCGCCCATGTGCCTGGTCCGCAATGAGCACCCGTGGTCAAGGAAAGGGGCCTAATCAATATTTCGGCATTGGGGAATGCCTTTACCATGGCAGGCTGGGCCGTATGCTCCAGCCATTCTTGGTTGTCGGTGTATTGCAGCATGATCACAGCGCCCTGGTGTTCGGCCAACTCTTCTTTCATGCGGTCCAGGGCAAACTGTAGCTGGTCTTCGATCTTGCGTGTCACGCCTACCTTTTCCACTCCTTTTTTAGTGGTGGTTACTACTGGCTTTACGCCGAAGAAATCACCCAGCCAGGCTTTTGCCTTGGGCACTCTGCCGCCTGCGGCCAGGTACTTCAGATTGTCCAGGAATATATATTCCCGGCAATGCTCCATGGCCCATCCTGCATAGTCTGCCACTTCGCCCGGCGTATCAGCCTGGCTCGAGAAACGGCTCACCATGAGCGCCATTAGTCCCAGCCTTCCCGAGGCAGCGCCGGTGTCCAGCACAAGGAAATCATCCCCGCTGCCGCTTTCCTGTTTCCATTGCTCAGCTGCTTGCAGATTGCCGGTGTAGGCCGATCCAACGCAGAGATAAAGCACGCGACCATGAATATCCAGGGACTTTTCATAAGCCTGGCGCCGCTCCAACAGTGATGCTTGGGAAGTGGAAACCTTAGTGCCCTTACGCATCTCAGCATAAAGTTTTTCAGGTTTAACATAGGTTTCGGGCAGGCTTCGGCCACCTATGTTTATGTAGCTGTTCAATAAAATGATGCCGCACTGGGCCGCCTCCTGGGGCATTAAGGAACCGGCGGCGTCGGTGATTATGGCGAGCGCTTGGCGCGGCGCAATCAAGCCAAAACCGCGGCTTTGCTCAGCCAGATCGTCTTCTTCCCAAGCGACCAGTTGGCCCATTGAGGACAGCTCTTTGCGCAGGCCAGCGGTATCGGTAGTGTGCAGATGCAGTTTGAAATAGCCATCCGCAGTAGTAACCACTGCTTCATCGGCTATCTCGGCAAGCTGCAATACCGCTGATTCATTACCCTCGTTCATCTCCAACACCGTGTCTACGCAATATCCCACGGCCAACCGTCGCTCTCTGCCATGTGACACCGAGAGCATCCCAGGGAAGCTCTCGTTTATGGACCGGTACTTGCCCTTACGGTTGGCCAAGGTCTGAAAAAAGCCTTCAAGGAAAAGGAACATGCCCAGAGCGCCCGCATCCACGACTCCTGCTTCCTGCAAGACGGGAAGCAAATCAACCGATGTCCGCACCGTGTCTTCCAACCGGCTCACCAAAGGCTCGGGGTCTTCCTTGATCTCATCCACCTGCTTTTGCTCAAGGGCTTGACTCAAACTGTCCATGACCGAAAGCATGGTGCCGGGTTGCGGGGCTTGAATGGCTTGCCAAGCCTGTGCGCATCCCTTCTTGGCGGCCAGGGCCAGATCGTCCTCTTGCATACCGCCAATAAAACCGGACAGGAAATTGGCCGCAATATTGCCAGAGTTGCCCCGCGCCGAGAGCATGAGCTGGCGCACCAGCTCTGGTCGGTTATTGTTCCCATCTAATAACGGCAGCATGCACATGACCAAATTGCGGCCTGTGTCGCCGTCGGGAACCGGGAACACATTGATCCTGTCTACTACGTCCGACCAGGCGGCCAAGCGTTCATAGCCGGCTAGTAAACACTTAAACAAATGCGGGCTGATTATTTGAGGCTCCATAATGCCTCCTGAATGTCCTTGGGGATAGCGAATTCCATTTTCATGTTTGGGGCGAATAGAGCGCATTGTTCGCCACGACCCGTGGCAGCCAGGTTTCCGTTTTTAACCAACTTGATTTCAAAATCTAAAACTATCTTCACGCTGGCCTCACGCAGGATGGCCGTGCTGATGAATTCGTCGCCGTAGCGCATGGGATGTAGATGCTTGACAGAACTGCGGATGATGGGGAAAAGGTATTGCTTTTCTTCGTAGTATTTGAAGACATCAATACCAGCTTGTGAGAACATCTCCTGGCGCGCCTGGTCAAAATACTTAAGATAGTTGCCGTGCCATACGATATTCAACGGATCCAAGTCATGGAATGGCACCTTGAGTTTAACGCTGCATTTCACTTCCGGTTCCACGTGCCTGTGTCCTTTGCTTGTTGATTCCCCGGCCCTAGTCCGCCAGTGGCGCCAGGGACATACAAGGCCGCCGCCTTGGCGGGCCGTTCTAATTTCAGCAAATGAAGCCCAAGGGTGTATTGAAGATTGCCCATGGCCTTCAGTTCAACGTCGCGGGCGAAACCATCCCGCCAAGGCGGGTCCATCCTCACCCTGCGAGTCATTTCCCCCAACTTGTCCCTTAACTCCAGGCTGCAGCCCCTATCAGGCAGCCTAGCGACCCTAAGCTGACCGCCGTCTTCCAAATTCCAGCGGCAGGATGTTTTGCTTGCCGATGGCTTACCGCTGGGGAGTAAAAACATCAGCGCTACGTCGGACAGCATGCCCTGCACCATTTCCGGTTTGTCAAAAGGAGGCAGGGCCCGCAGGACTTCCCGTTCGCCAGGGCTCTGTTTCACCTCAAGCAACACAAATCCCTCGGGAGTCATAAGCACACTGGTCAGCTTGTGGCTCACAGGATCTCCCTGGCTAACGCCGATAAGCGAGATCGAACCAGCCGGGCCGAAATCAGCCTCAATGCGATGCACCGCCCGCCAAGGTTCAGCTGAAAAGCACTTTTCGCAGCCTTGGCTGGTTTGCCCTGGCCCTGGAGCTGCCTGCTTTCCCACGCAGCCCAGGCTGGCAACCATCAAGAAAACGGTTATAGTGAGCACTAGTTTCATCAGGGCTTTGCGAATACCTCGCTGGCGATTGGGGCGTTGAGCTTAAGGTCTTTGAATTCGATCCTGGTCGATGAGTGTTCGTATTCTCTGATGTCAATGCGCTCTATTACGCCCGGGCGCTGCCCCAGCCGCAGGACTATTTCTTCCACATAGGGCCGCATTGCCTTACCGGCTTCCAGCTTTATGAAGGCGGGCGGACCGCTTTCTAGTTTTGCCGTGAAACCGGTCTGGTCCTGAAAACTACCTTGCAGCCACATCTGCATTTTACCAAGCACCGCCTGCATGGCCTGGGAAGAAGGATTGGCATCGGCCCGCCATTGGTTGCCAGACCAGACGAAGCGCTGCAACTCGCCTGCCTGCATCAGTGCCAAGCTGCGCACGGGCGTAGTGTACTCCCAGCGGAGAGAATCAGGCGCCTGGTAGAAAAACCTGCCCTGGGCCACCAAAGGCTGCTTAAGGATTTCCAGTTTTTTGGTCTGTATGAAGTTTGCGGAGATGGTCTTGATATCGCCGCCTGCCTGGCGCAACGAAGCCCAGTCCCGGGTCCAGCCCGCGCCCAGGCACAG
>CAZDRW010000382.1:0-4175 GCA_964507555.1 uncultured Desulfarculaceae bacterium | reverse complement strand
CCAAGATCATCAACGAGAGCGGCCAGGTGCCGCGCTATAGGGTGCGGGCCTCGGTGGGGGTGAGCTATGAGGCCGATCCCGATAGGGTGGAGGAGGTGCTTTTGAGCGCCCTGGAGGGCATACACGAGATCCTGCCTTCGCCCAAGCCACGGGTGCGTTTCCGGAGTTTCGGCGAATCGTCCCTGGAGTTCCAGCTGCTGGCCTGGGTGCATGATCCGGCCGACCGCGGGCGCATCCTGCACGAGATCAACAAGAGCATCTATAAAAAGCTGGGCGCGGCCGGCATCGAGATACCCTTTCCCCAAAGGGTGCTGCATATGGCCCGGACCACGCCGGCCAAAGGCGCAGAGGGCGCCGCTCCCTTGCAGGAGGCGCTCATCGCCGGCAAGGCTGAAAAGGACCAATAAGCGGACTAAAGCCCGCGGGCCAGGAGCCGGGCCCACCCGCAGCGGGCCCATAAAAATGGCAGGCCGGATTGGCCTGCTCCGCATGCAAGTTTCAGGGTTAGGGTGGGTCAGCTGATTTGGCGGCGCGCCTCCTTGAGTCCCTTCAGCAGATTCTGCATGAGCTCCACCTGGGGCTTGGAACCCAACTCGTCATACAGGCGCAAAGCCTTGGCATAAGCGGCTTGGGCCTGCTCCAAATCCAAGCGCTCCTCGTATAGATTGCCCAGGTTGTAATAATCCCCGGCCAAGGACTCCTTGTCGTCCTGCTCATGGTCGACGGACAGCGCGCGGAAATAATATTTTTCCGCCTTGTCCCATTGGCTGAGGGCCAAATAAACGTTGCCCAGGTTGCTGTAGCTGCGGCTTAGGACTTCCCTGCGCCCCAGATACAGGTTGATGCCCAGCGCTTTTTCCAGCATCTTGCCGGCCTGTTCATGCTTGCCGTGGTTGGAGTAAAGCACGCCCATGCTGTCCAGGCCGGCGGCGATGCCTTCCATGTCGCCCAGCTTTTCATATATGGCCACGGCGTGGCGGTACATGTCCTCGGCGCCGTCGCCGTCGCCGCGCATGAACAAGAGGTTGCCCAAACCCATGAGATCGCCGGCCATGCCCTTCTGGCTGGCCGCCTTTTTGTCCAGGCGCAGGGCCTTGCGGTAGATCTCCTCGGCCTGGTTCAGATAGCCCCGCTCTTGAGATATCAGGGCCAGGTTGCGGTAGGCCGCGGCCATGCCCTCTTCGTGGACCAGGGTTTTCTCTATGTCGAACGAGCGCCAATACATGGTCTCGGCGTCTTCCAGGCGGCCTTGGGCGTGGTAGACCATGCCCAGGCTGTTGTAGATGGAGCCCAGGTTTTCCCGCCGCCCCAGGTCCTCCTCCATCTCCAAGGCCACGCCCAGATTCATTTCCGCCACATCCCAAAGGCCCTGGCTCTGCGCAGCCGTTCCCAAGCCGGCCAGGGCCCGGGCCACGCCTTCCTTGTGGCCCAGATGGTTTTCCAGCTCCAGGCACTTTTGATACATGAATTCGGCCCGTCCCCCTTCGCCCCTCATTTGCAGCACCAGGCCCAGGTTGGCGTAATCGCCGGCCATGCCCTCTAGGCGTCCCATCTTCTTTTCCAGGGCGAGCGACTTGCGGTACATCTCCTC
This sequence comes from uncultured Desulfarculaceae bacterium, assembly GCA_964507555.1. Classification (GTDB taxonomy): domain Bacteria; phylum Desulfobacterota; class Desulfarculia; order Desulfarculales; family Desulfarculaceae; genus Desulfocarbo. Next base: position 2,584 of record CAZDRW010000382.1, on the reverse strand, counting down.
GGCTTGTTCCATGTCGCCCGTGCTCCAGGCGATGAGGCCCAGGTTGGAATATGCCGCCGCGGTCACCGGCAGGTTGTTGCCGGCTTGCCCTATGGAAAGCACCTTTTGATAGGCTGCTTCGGCATCTTTCAATTTGTCCTGGCGCAGAAGCAATAGGCCCAGGCGGTTCCAGGCCCCCGGATGGCCGGGCTCCAATTCCAGGGAAAGGTGTAAATATTCCACCGCCTGCTCAGGGGAGTCGAACATGGCCAGGCCGCCCAAATGGCGGGCCGCCTCGGCCGCGCGCTGGCGGGCGGCGCCCGGCTGGGAGGCGTCTCTTTCATATATTGCGCTCAAGAGCTGGCGAGCCGCAGCGGGATCGCCGGTCTCAAGATCGCTCAAAGCGGCGGCGGGGCCCGGCGGCGGGGAGCGGCGGGCCTTGAGGGATGCAAGGAAATCCACCACTTCATCCAAGGCCTTGAGTTCCACGGAGAGGCTGCCCGGGTTGTTTGCGTACTTGGATGCAAAAATATTTTGGATGTTTACGGATTTTCGGGGGCGCGGATCCAGTTTGGACCTGCCGAAAATGAGCATAAGGATGACGAGGGCCAAGAGGCCGCCTATGCTTGCGGCCCATTCGGCGTTTTGGCTAAGCCAGGTTGTAAAGGGCGCCAGCAAGTCCATGGCCGAACCCCCCCGAATTGTGACAGGCTTTCTATAAGCGTAAACCTAACCGGCGTGATAGGTCAATAAAATCTATTTGCTTAACAATAGGTTGGGCAGGAACAAGGATATTTCGGGAATAAAAGTGATAACCAATACGCAGGCAATCAGCAGCACTAAAAACGGCGCCGTGGCGCGGGCCACGCTGGTCAGCGGCTGGCCGGTGATGCCCATGGAGACGAACAGATTGAGCCCGAACGGCGGGGTGAGGAAGCCGAACTCGATCATGAGCACCATGACGATGCCGTAGTGGATGTAGTCGATGCCGTAGCGGGTGAGGGTCTCGGCGAAAAGCGGCGAGAGCACCATCATGGCGCTCACCGCGTCCATGGCCGCGCCGGTTATGAGGAAGAAGATGGACACCAAGAGCAGGAACAGCCACCAGGAATCCACGTGGGCCATGATCACATCGGCCAACTGGTTGGGCAGCTGCTCGGCGGTGAGCAGCCAGGTGAAGGTGATGGCGCAGGCCAGGATGAACAAGAGGCAGGAGCTTAAGAGCGCCGAGTCCCGGGTGACCTTGACCAGCTTTTTCCAGGTGAGTTCGCGGTAGATGATGAACTCCACGGCCAAGGCGTAGACCACGCTCACCGCCGCCGCCTCGGTGGGCGTGAATTTGCCGGTGTAGATACCGCGCAGCACGATAACCGGCAAAAGCAGGGCCGGGATTCCCCGCAAAATAATCATGATGGCTTCCCGCCACGTATAGGTTCGCTTATGGCGCCAGTCGTGCTTCATGGCCAGTACGTAGGTGTAGGCCATGAGCACCCCGCCGATAAGTAAGCCGGGCACGATGCCGGCCATGAACAACTTCTGCACCGAGGTGTTCATCACCAGGCAGTAGAGGATCATGGGGATGGAGGGCGGGATCACGATGCCTAAACTGCCGGCCGAGGTGATGAGGCCGGTGGTGAAGTTGCGCCCATAGCCAGCCTTCATAAGCGCTGGGTACATGATGGAGCCGATGGCCACCACCGTGGCCGGCGAGGAACCGGAAAGGGCGGCGAAGAACACGCAGCCCACCACCGTGGCCATGGCCAGGCCGCCCCTGATGCGCCCCACCAAAAGGTTCATCACGTCGATGAGGCGCTTGGCCAGGGCGCCCTCGGTCATGATGCCGCCGGCCAGGATGAAGAAGGGCACCGCCTGCAACACCGAGTTGTCCAGGGCGTTGAACATCTGCTGCGCCAGGATGGTGAGCGACACCCCCTTGAAAACCAACAGGGCCGCGGCGGTGGTGGCGGCCAGCATGACGCTGATGGGCATGCCCAAAAACAGAAGGAAGCAGAAGGATATCACCAAGAGGTATATCATGAGGCCTGCTCCTTGGGCTCCCCGCCCAGGGGCTGGTTGCGGAGCATGGCCAAACCGTGGCGATAGACTTGATAGAGAAAGCGCAGGGCCAAGGTGGCGCTGAACACGGCCACCGGCAGATAGGCCCAGAACATGGGCAGGCCCATGGCGGCCGAGGTGGTGCCGAAGCCCTTCATCTTCCAGGCGTGCTCCCAGGCCAGCCAGGCCACGGCGGCGAAAAGCACCGCCGAGATAAGGTTGCTGAGCACGCGCAGGAAGTTGCCCAGACGGCGGGGTACCCGGGTCACCACGAAATCCATGGAAAAGTGGATACCGTACTTCACCCCCAGGCTGGCACCCAGGAAGGTGAGGAACACCATGAAGTAGCGGGCGAACTCCTCGTACCAGGTGAAGCTGTGGTTGAAGAGATAGCGGCTCAACACCTCCACGAAGCACATGACGGCCAGGCCCAACAGGCCGAAGGTTAGCACGCCTTCTTCCAAGCGGTTTAACACCGCATAAACTGCGCGCAAGAGTTTCGCCATGTATTCGCCTGTTTAGGTCTGCCGGGCGGAGCCGGTCGCCAAGG
>CAZDRW010000381.1:546-4184 GCA_964507555.1 uncultured Desulfarculaceae bacterium | reverse complement strand
CCAGGCCAGGATGCGGGTCAAAGACTGCTCAGGGCCTTCGGCTCCAGTCGGGCACATCACTTCAGCAGCCTGAGGAGGCTCGAAGGGGTCATCCAGTCCGGTGAAACCCTTGATCTCCCCGGCCAGGGCTTTTTGGTAGAGCCCTCTGGCGTCGCGGTTGATCAGGGTCTCCAAGGGGCAGTCCAGGAACACCTCCACATAGCGATCCAGGTGAGAGCGCAGCTCGCGGCGCAGCTCAGCATAGGGCGCTATTTGGCTAACCACGGCCGTCACGCCGAGCTGATTAAGCCTGCCGGCCAAGTGGGCGGTGCGCAGGCAGGCGGCCAAGCGCTGATCCGGAGCATGCCCCAATTCCGGCCAAAGCTCGCGGCGCAACTGGCCGCCGTCCAGGTGCTCCGCCTTTAGACCCCGGCTGGTAAAGGCATGAACCAAGCCCAACCCCAGAGTGGTCTTACCGGCCCGGGGCGGTCCGCATAGCCATAGCGTAAAAGCTGGATTGCTCATGGTCTGGCGGCTGACGCTACAAAAGCGCCCGGCCCTCCAGGGAGGCCGGGACCGCCACATCCAAGAGCCGGAGCACGGAGGGGGCCAAATCTACCAAAGAAGCCGGGCCTTCGAGTTCCAAGGCCTTCACATCCTTCAGAAACACGAAAGCGCCTTCCGTGGTGTGCATTCCGGGCAGATCCGGAGGGCCCAGGAGACCGGGTCCGTCCAGGTTGGCCTTGAGATCATAACCAGGCAAGGGCTCCACGATCAGGTCCGCCGCCCGATTGAGCTGTCCGCCGGAATAAAGCTCCTCACGGCGGTGAACCTTGCGCACCAAAGGCTCGCCGGTGTCGGGATGGGTCAGGCCGGAGATACGATGCACCAGCTCTTCGCGCAATTCCTCATAAGGCTTGCCCCGTTCCACCGAGCCGCGCTCCTCGCGCCCTCTTAAGTTCAAGTAAATCCGGCCGGGGATCAGGCTGTAGGCCCGGGACTCCTGATGCATACCAAGAAGCTCTTTTTTACCGCGGCCAAACAGCAGGTATCCGTTTTTTTCCAGCCAATGGTTTATATAAAGATTGGCCTTGGTGCGGGCAAAGCCGTGATCGCTCACGATAAGGAGCTGACAGCCCTCGGGCAGAAGATGACCCAACTCACCCAGATAGGAATCCAGCTTGCGGTAGAAATCCAGGAACTCTCCGCTCAGTCCGTCCCCGCCTTCTTCACGATCCGGCAGCAGGAAATGATTGATGCGGTCAGTGGCCATGATGTGCAAATGGAAAAAGTCCCAAGGCTCTGACTGCATCAGCTTGAAAGCGGTGACAAAGCGGCGGGACATGGTTTCGTCCAGGTCAGCCAGGAAGGCGGTGGTGTCATCGCGGGCCAAAGAGGTGTCCACGTCAATGCGGTAATCAAGCTCCATGAGCCGGGGCGCCAATTCCACCGGATAGGTGGCCTTGCCCAAGTCCGGGCTCAGGAAGCAGGAGATCATGAAACCATCCACGCTTTTGGGCGGGTAGGTCAAGGGAACATTAATCACGCCGACCCTGCGGCCGGCGCGGCCGATGAGGTCCCACAAGGCCGGAACCTTGAGGTCACGGGAATCCGGTATGTGCACCCTGAACGGGTTGGGCTCGCGGTCCACGAAGCCGTATACTCCATGGCGGCCTGGGTTCTGGCCGGTGGCATAGGTGGCCCAGGCCACGGTGCTGACCGCCGGTAAAGTGGTGAGCATGGGGCTCACGGTCCCTTGGGCCAACATGCCGCCCAAATTGGGCATTACCCCTTGGGAGGCCAATTTATGCGCGAACTCCAGGCCGACGCCGTCCAGACCCAGGACGAAGACCCGATCCGTTTGAGAGCCGCGGCCGAAAAGGCGTTTAAGAAAACCCACTTAACTCCCCTACGCTAAATGCAATTTGCAGAAAACTCTATAGCCAGGCCCTTGGCAAGTCAAGGCTTTTGCCCCAACCGGCCAGACTGGAAGCCCAAGCCGGGCTCCAGCCGGCCTTGACTTCATACACCCATATGGTACATAGCGAAGATTCTAGACATTTACACCCTCTAGCCGTCCGAGGTTTTCCCATGGACTACAAAGCCACCTTGAACCTACCCAAGACCGATTTCCCCATGAAGGCCAACCTGCCCAACCGCGAGCCTCTTTTCTTGGAGCGCTGGGATAATGAAGGCCTCTACCACAAGCTGCGCCAGGCCGCAGCGGGCAAGGATAAGTACATTTTGCACGATGGACCGCCCTATGCCAATGGCCACATCCATATGGGCACCGCGCTAAACAAGGTTCTCAAGGACTTTATTGTTAAGTCGCGCCAGATGTCGGGCCTGGATGCGGTGTATGTGCCGGGCTGGGATTGCCATGGTCTGCCCATCGAGCACGAGGTGGATAAGAAGCTGGGCCCTAAAAAGGCGGCCATGAGCCAGGCCGATGTGCGCCGCGAGTGCCGGGCCTATGCCGAGAAGTTCCTGGATATCCAGCGCGAGGAGTTCAAGCGCCTGGGCGTGTTGGGAAAGTGGGAAGACCCCTACATCACCATGAAGTATGAGTACGAGGCGGTGATTGCCCGGGAACTGGCACGCTTCTATCACAACGGCAGCGTGTACCGCTCCAAGAAGCCCATCTACTGGTGCAACGACTGCGTCACCGCCCTGGCCGAGGCTGAGGTGGAGTATGCTGACCATACCAGCCCCAGCATTTACGTGGCTTTTCCGGTCATGGACGATCTTTCGGCCAAGTATCCGGAACTCAAGGGCCTGCAAACCTATCTGGTCATCTGGACCACCACGCCTTGGACCATCCCCGCCAACCTGGCGGTGGCGGCGCATCCTGATTTTGAATACGTGGCCATGAAGCATGAGGGCAAGGCCTACATCATGGCCAGCCGCCTGGCCCCGCTTTGCATGGATAGCTTCGGTTTCTCAGGCTGGGAGATCGCAACCCAGATCGACCCACACGACCTGGAAGGCGTGAAAGCCAAGCATCCCTTGTATGACCGCGAGTCGGTGGGGGTCTTGGCCGACTACGTGACTTTAGAAGCGGGCACCGGCTTGGTGCATACCGCGCCGGGGCATGGCCGCGAGGACTATGAGACCGGCCTGCGTTACGGTCTGGAGGTTTATTCGCCGGTGGACGATCATGGCCGCTTCACCGAGGACGTGGAATTTTTCGCCGGCCAAAAGGTTTTCGAGGCCAACGACAAGGTCGTGGCCAAACTCAAAGAAGTGGGCGCACTTTTGGCCAGCGAGAAAATCACCCACTCCTATCCCCATTGCTGGCGCTGCAAGAAACCGGTGATCTTCCGGGCCACCGCCCAGTGGTTTATCTCCATGGAGGAGAACAACCTGCGCGCCAACAGCCTCAAGGCCATCCGCGAGGACGTGCAGTGGGTACCCAAATGGGGGCGTGAACGAATCTTCGGCATGATCGAAAACCGCCCGGACTGGTGCATCAGCCGCCAGCGCTCCTGGGGCGTGCCCATCATCGTGTTCCGTTGCGAGGCTTGCGGCGAGAACGTGCTGACCCAGGAAATGAGCGATAGCGTCTGCGGGGTGTTTGAAAAAGAAGGCGCGGACGCGTGGTTCGAGCGCACCCCGGCCGAGCTTTTGGGCGGCCAGGACGCTTGCCCCTTGTGCGGGGA
>CAZDRW010000381.1:0-536 GCA_964507555.1 uncultured Desulfarculaceae bacterium | reverse complement strand
AGGAAAACGACATCCTGGACGTGTGGTTCGATTCGGGCTGCTCCCAGGCGGCGGTGCTGGAGGTGCGCCCCGAACTGCGTTGGCCGGCGGACATGTATTTGGAGGGCTCGGACCAACATCGGGGTTGGTTCCACAGCTCGCTATTGTGCGCCATGGGTACCCGCAACGCGCCTCCCTACAAAATGGTGCTGACCCACGGCTTTGTGGTGGACGGCGATGGCCGCAAGATGTCCAAGAGCCTGGGCAACGTGATCCCGCCCAAGAAGGTGATCGACCGCTACGGCGCGGAACTGCTGCGCTTGTGGGTGGCGGCCGAGGACTACACGGTGGACATCCGCATCTCGGACGACATCCTTAAGCAGCTGGCCGAAGCCTACCGCCGCATCAGGAACACCATGCGCTTTCTATTGGGCAATCTTTTTGACTTTGATCCTGACAAGTACCAGGTAGACGAGTCCCGGATGGGCGAGATGGACCGCTATATTCTATTGCGCCTGCAGGAACTGGTGGACGAGACGCTCAACGCCTATGATGTC
>CAZDRW010000380.1:0-4186 GCA_964507555.1 uncultured Desulfarculaceae bacterium | reverse complement strand
TCCGAACACAGAAGCAAACGTATGGAGATTCCCGAGACCCGTCGGGAGGCCCAGTCCCTCATAGACGAAGACATCATAGAACTGGCCAAGATGGGCAAGACCATCGAGAAACACTACGGCTGCCCACAGGACATCGAATGGGCGGTGGATAAGGACATGCCCACGGTGGGCAATGTCTATATCCTGCAAAGCCGCCCTGAGACGGTTTGGAGCGCCAAAGAATGCAAACCAATCAGCGAACCCGGCAAAAAAACAGCCATGGACCGGATTCTTTCCAGCCTCATGACCGGCAAAAAGTTGAGCTGAGCTCGGCAGCAGGCATGCAGGAAGATCATTAACGATACAGGGGCGCGGTTGCCTTTCCTGGGTACAGGCGTCCTTGGCTTGCGCCAAGAATAGGAGACCTCTCAGATGAAGCCCATCCGCTACAAAGACGCCATGATCCAAGAGTTCCTGAAGGATGGTTTTTGGACAAAGGAGACCTTCTACGACTTCTATGACAACAACGCCCGCGAAATGGGCGGCCAGGAGGCCTTGGTTGACTCCAAGTACCGGGTTACTTGGACCGAGGCCAAGCGCCTCATCGACGCCATCGCCATGGCCTGGGTGGAGGAAGGGCTCCCCAAGGACGCTAGGGTCATCATCCAGTCGCCTAACAGCGTGTACGGATTTCTGTCGCGGGTGGCGGCTGAGCGGGCTGGCCTGATATCGCTTACGGTCTATCCCTACCTGCGGCAAAGGGAGCTTGAATACATGATGGATCTCACCCAGGCCCAACTGGTGGTGATCTGCCATGAATACCGCAATTTCGATTATCTGGAGATGTATCGCGGCTTCATGACTCAATTCCCCAGCCTTAAGCACATATACCTGTTCGACGAGCAGGTGCCTGACGGCGCACCCGCGGGGACCAAGAGCCTGGTTAAAACCGCTGCTGAATATGCGGACAAAATCGATGACGCCTTGCTAAACTCCCGCCGCTTGGACGCCATCGGCGACGTGGCGCTTCTCACCACCACCACCGGCACCACCGGCATTCCCAAGCTGGTGGAATGGCCCACTGCGCCCCGGGTGTGTACGGCCAAGGGCCGCATAGACATCTGGGACCTCTCCCGCAACGACATCACCATGGCGGTGGCTCCCCATGCCGGCGGCGCCGCCGGAACCCTGACCTATTTCGCCGCGCCCATGGCCGGGGCCAAGACGGTGATGCTGGAGGAGTTCGATCCCCGCCGAGCCTTGGAGGTGATGGCCAAGGAAAAGGTCACCGCCATCGGGGTGGTGCCCACCCACCTGGTCCGCATGCTGGAGCACGACATCGAAAGCTTCGACCTCTCGGCCCTGCGCTTCATCAGATCAGCCGGCGGCTATCTGCCGCCCAAGGTGGCGGAAGATGCGGAAAGCCGCTTCGGCGCGGCCATCACCAGCGACCTGGGCACCCAGGACGTGGGTTCGGTCTCGGGCTGCCGGATCACCGACTCGGTGGAGGTGCGCCGGGGTTCGGTGGGACGCCCGCTACCCGGCAACAAGGTTTTGATCAAAGGCGAGGATGGCGAGCCAGTGCCCGACGGCGAGCCCGGCGAGCTATGGTTCAGGGGGCCCAACGCGCCTGCCGGTTATTACCGGGACGAAGAGCTGACCTCCACCGTATTCAATCCCGACGGCTGGAGCACCACCGGCGACTTGGTAAAGCTGGACCAGGGCTGCCTTTGGATCATGGGCCGCAAAAAGGACATGATTATCCGCGGCGGCCAGAACATTTACCCGGCCGAGCTGGAAAGCATGCTCAACAACCACCCCGCCGTGGGCTCGGTGGCGGTGGTGGGTATGCCGGATAAGGAACTGGGCGAGAAGACCTGCGCCTACGTGGTGCCCAAGCCGGGAAAGAGTTTCACCTTCCAGGAAATGGTGGACTTCCTCTTGAGCAAGCAGATCGCCAAATACAAGCTACCCGAGCGCCTGGAGGTAAGGACCGAGCTGCCCACAGTGGGCGATTCCGGCAAGGTCAACAAGGAAGACCTTAAAAAAGACATCGCCGCTTTGCTGCAGTCGGAACAGGGCTGAGACATGGAGAGCGTTATCCTGCTCATCTCCACCTTGGACACCAAGGCCCAGGAGACTCTATATCTGCGCGAAAAACTCGAGCAGGGCGGCGCCAAGGTAGAACTCATGGATCTATCCATGAGCGCGGCCTCAGGCCAGGCTTGCGAGATACCTCCGGCCGAGGTGGCGGCGGCGGCGGGCTGGACCATCGATGACATCAGGGCCTCCCGGGAGCGGGCCAAGATCACCGGTGCCATGATTGCCGGCGCCGTGAAAATCGCCGCCGCCCGTTTCGCCGCCGGCGAGCTGCGGGCAGTGGTGGGTCTGGGCGGCAGCACCGGCTCGCTCATGGCCAGCGAGGTAATGCGCGCCCTGCCCTTTGGATTGCCCAAGCTGATGGTCTCCTCTACCGCCGCGCTGCCAGGCCTGGCCACGCGCTATATCGACACCGGAGACCTGCTGCTCTTCCACACCGTGGTGGAGATAGCCGGGCTTACTCCTCTGTTAAAGAGCGTATTGGACCGGGCCGCAGGCGCAGCGCTAGGCATGACCGCAGCCCCCCCCCTTACGCCGCAATCCACGCGGGCCGGAGGCAAAGCCTTGGTGGCGCTCAGCATGTTCGGCCCCAGTGAACATTGCGCCCAAGGCATCCGGCAGAGGCTGGAGGCGGCCTGCTGTCAGGTCATAGGTTTCTCCGCCGCCGGGGTATGCGACCGGGCCATGGAGGATATGATCGCCCAAGGCTACTTCACCGGAGTAGTGGACTTAACTTCGGGCGGGGTGGGAGAATACGTGATGGGAGGCATGCGCTCGGCCGGGCCTCGTCGCATGGAGGCGGCAGGCAAGCTGGGCATCCCCCAAGTAATCGCCCCCGGCGGAGTTAATTTGATGAGCCCGCGCAAATCGCGCTACAAGCCGGACTACCATGAACGGCGCAAATATGACCTGGACAAGTTCCGCACCTTTCTCCGTCTCAACACGGACGAGCTCGAGGAAGTGGCGCGGGCATTCGCCGCCAAGCTTAACCAAGCCAAGGGTCCGGTTATCTTTCTCATCCCCACCCAAGGCTGGTGCTCCTTTGACCGGCCGGGCGGCGAGGTTTACGCTCCTGAAGAGGACAAGGCCTTTACGGCGGAGTTAAGGCGTAATTTAAGGCCAGGGCTGGAAGTGCGCGAGGTGGAGGCCAACTTGGAAGACGATGCCTTTGCCGAAGAGATGAGTAACGCTTTCTTGTCGCTCATACCAGCGGCTTAGGAGCAAGACACCAAGCATGATAAAACCTTGGCCTCTAATTACATCGCAGCCGGTGTCCGACCATGGTCTGTTCAAGTTAAGCAAGGACCGGGCGCTGAGCCCCCGCACCAACGCAGAGCGCGACTTCATGGTGATCCACATGCCGGACTGGCTGCAGGTGGTGGCCATCACCAAAGAGGGCAAACTGGTGCTGGTGCGCCAATACCGCCATGCCAGCCGCAGCATCGGCTTAGAGGTGCCTGGTGGTCTCTTGGATACCAGCGATCCCGATCCGGCCAGCGCCGCGGCGCGGGAGCTGATGGAAGAAACCGGCTACGGCGGCGGCGAAATCAAAACCTTGGGCTCGTTTTGGCCCCAGCCGGCGCTTTTGACCAATAAGGTTCACTTATTCGGGATGCCGGATGTGGAACGAAAAGGACCGCAGAAGCAAGATGCGGGCGAAGACTTGGAAGTTGTTTTGGCCGAGCCGGTCGAGATGGAAGGAATGATGAGAAGCGGCCAAATTCAAAGTGCCATGACCGTAATCGCCCTTGATTTTGCCGAGCGGGCGGGCATGCTATAGGAGGGGGACTTATGATACTGCGCAACTGGATGGAAAAAAGCCCGGTCACCACCACCAGCGACACGCTGGTCTCCGAAGCCATTCAGCTTTTGGTGGAGAAAAACCTGCGCGCCTTGCCGGTATTAGATGAAAGCGGGTTGCGTGGCTTGGTAACCCGCAAGGAGCTTCAAGGCTGCGCCACCGCTGTGGCCAGAGCCCAGGACAAGCATGAGACCGACTATTTCCTAAATCGCCTGAAGATTAAAGACATCATGATCCGTATGCCAAAAACGGTGGACGCCGGCGACACCGTGGAACACTGCATTCTGAGGGGCCAGCGGGAGCTGT
>CAZDRW010000379.1:0-4188 GCA_964507555.1 uncultured Desulfarculaceae bacterium | reverse complement strand
AGACCGAAACCTCGTCCCTTGACTTGGAACCCGAAGAGATGCTGAGCGCCTATATGTATGCCATGTTCCAAGAGATGATGGGTGATTTCGAAGGTCAGGAAATAGACGGCTATCCGGGAGCCATGGAGCTTTTCATGGAGGGGCACCGCCTCATGTTCACCCGGGGCGAGATCGGCGGGCTTTATGAAAGATTGCGCAGCTTCATATCCGGAATAATCCAGCGCGGCATCGACTCCGGCTTATTTGCCGAGACGGTCGATCCGGAGCTCTCCTCCGTGGTCGCGGTCTCCATGTGGGTGGGTATGTATTTGCAGTGCGCCTCTGACCCCAAGGCGTTCGATCTGGAGAAAATCGCCGTAAATTTTCACGATCAATTCCTTAACGGCTTGCGCCGGAAAGCCTAGTCATGAGCCTCGAGCAGGAAAGCGTAGTGAGATCCGTCAAGGGCCGGACCCGCCTGTGGATGCTTATTGCCTTGGGGCTGTTGGTCCTGGTGATAGCGTTCAACCTGGCCTCCTCTCTTTTCGGCGGAGGACCGGAAAAGACGGCTCCCCAGCCCGTGCCGGTGCGGCTGACGGCGGCGGCCGAGGAAGAGGTCAAGGTAATCCTGGAGCAGGCCGCCGAGGTGAAACCCTGGCAGCAGGTCCTCATCATCTCCAAGGTCAAGGGCCAGCAAATCCAAGAGATGCTGGTCGAGCGCGGCGATCTGGTCAAGGAGGGCCAGGTGCTGGCCCGCTTGGATCAGGCCACTTTTAAGGCCAAGCGGGGCGAGGTGCTGGCCAAGCTCCAGGAGGCCAAGGCGGCCCGGGCCGCAGCCCAGGCCCGGCTGGCGGTGCTGGTCAAGGACAAGGAGCGTTTCGCCTCACTCATAGCCAAAAAAGCGGCTCCCCAGCAGAAGCTGGACCACATCAACGCCGAGCATCTGGCGGCCGAAGCCCAGGCCAAGCTGGCCGAGGCCCAGATCGCCGCGGCCCAGGCCGCTTTGGCCAGCATAGACATCGCGCTTAACGACCATGTGATCCGCGCGCCCATGAGCGGCTATGTATCGGCCCGCTTCGTGGACGCGGGCTCGCTTAGCTCGGACAAGGATCCCATGTTCATGCTCACCGACGAAAACAAGGTCAAGGTCATCACCAGCGTGGCCGAGACCGACTATCCCTTGGCCCGCATCGGTCAGCCGGCGGAGATCCGGGTGGACGCCTACCCCGGCCAAGTGTTTAGCGGCCAGGTAGTGGTGGTGAGCCCGGTTCTGAATCCGGCCACCCGCTCGGCCGAGCTGGAGGTGGCGCTGCCCAATGCCCAGGGCCGCCTGCGGGCCGGCATGTACGCCCAGGTCAAGGTGGTGCTGGGCCAGCGCCGGGCGCTGTTGGTGCCCCGCCAGGCCGTGAGCCGCGCCCCGGGCACCGGCAATTGGTTCGTGTTCACGGTGGCCGGCGGCAAGGCCCGCCAGGTCAACGTGGCCGTAGGCCCGGCCTTCGGCGGAAAACGCGAGATCAAAAAAGGCCTTAAGCCCGGTCAGGAGGTGGTGATCCGCGGGGTTTCGCTTTTGCAGGACGGCATGCCGGTGAAGCGGATCGCCAAGGGGGAGGCCGACTGATGCGCCTGCCCGAGTTTTCGGTCAAGCAGCCGGTGGCCACCCTCATGCTTTTTTTGGGGGTGATCGTGCTGGGGTTGTTTTCCTTAAGCCTGCTGCCGGTGGACATGTTCCCCGAGATCGAGCCGCCGGTGGTGTCCATCCTCACCACCTGGCCCGGGGCCAGCGCCTCGGACGTGGAGACCGAGGTGACCAAGCGCATCGAGGACCAGGTGAACGGGGTCAACAACCTGGACACCATGACTTCCAAGAGCGTGGACAACCTCTCGGTGGTGGCGTGCAAATTCGACTGGGACACCAATTTGGACACCGCCACCAACGACCTGCGCGACCGCCTGGAACTGGCCCGGCGCAATCTGCCCGACGACGTGGAGTCGCCGGTCTTGTACAAGTTTTCCAGCGCCACCGCGCCGATCATGATTGTGAGCGTCTCGGCCAAGGCCAACTGGCCCCGGCTCTATCACATCACCGACAAGGAGATCGCCGACGAGCTTAGGCGGGTGCCGGGGGTAGGGGCGCTCATCATCTACGGCGGCTTGCGGCGGCGCATCAACGTTTACTTCGATGCGGCGCGGCTGGAGGGACACGGGCTTTCCCTGCGCCGGGTCAACCAGGTGCTGGGCGGACAAAACCTGGATCTGCCGGCGGGATCAAGCAAGCTGGGCCCCCTGGAGTACTTCGTGCGCATCCCCGGGCGCTACACCTCCATAGACCAGCTGAAGCGGACCGTGATCGGCAGCGCCCAAGGGCGGCCGGTGCGTTTGGAGGAAGTGGCCACGGTGGAGGACGGCTATAAGCCCGAGGACCTGGCCGCCTGGGACAGCAAGAGCCGCTCCATCGTGATGATGATCCAAAAGCAGACCGGCAGGAACACAGTGGCCGTGGTGCAGGGCATCAAAGAGCGCATCAAAGAGCTGCACGGGCGGCTGCCCGCGGACGTGCAGATAAAGGTGATGATGGATAACGCCAGCAACATCCTCACCAACATCAAGAACCTGCGCCTGAGCCTCATCATCGGCATCTGCCTGGTGATCCTGGTGACCCTGCTGTTTTTGCGCCAGCTCCGCAGCGCCCTCATCGTGGCCATGGCCATCCCGTTCTCTCTGATCATCAGTTTTGTCATGATGTATTTCAACGGCTACTCCATCAACCTGGTGTCCTTGATGTCCCTGGCCATAGCCTCGGGCATGGTGGTGGATAACGCCATCGTGGTGCTGGAAAACATCGTCCGCCACCTGGAGCGCGGCGGCCGCCCGGCCACCGCCGCCATGTTCGGCGCCAGCGAGATGGGCCTGGCCATCACCGCCTCCACCGCCACCACGGTGGTGATATTTCTGCCCATGATGTTCCTCAGCGGCCTGGTGGGGGTGATGTTCAAGCAGTTGGCCTTCGTGGTCACCGTCACCCTGTCGGCCAGCCTTTTCACCGCGCTCAGCATGACCCCCATGCTGGCCTCCCGCTGGCTCAAGCAAGAGGTCCCGGGGAGCGCCAGTCACCAGGGCTGGAGCGGCCGGCTCTATCATTGGTCGGAGGGCGGCTTCCGGCGCCTGGACGAGGCCTATGCCCGGCTGGTGGCTTGGAGTCTGGATCACAAGAAATGGATACTGGCCCTGGTAGGGGCTTCCTTTTTATCGGCGCTAACCATGATCCCGTTCCTTTCCACCTCCTTCATGCCGGAGGTGGATTCGGGCAATTTGAACGTGGACTTCCGCTTGGAGGAGGGCACCAGCATAGAAAAGACCCAGCAGGTGGTGGAGCGGGTCATAGACGATGTCATGGCCCTGGTCAAGGCCGAGGAGTTCCGCTCCCTCTACGGCTGGTGCGGCCAAAGCGATATCGGCATCGGGGTGGCGCTGGGCTTCGAGGAGGCGCCCAATGCCGCCTCCATCGGCTTCAAGCTGGTGGACCGCGAAGATCGCAAGCGCTCGGCCAAGGAGGTGGCTCAGCTCTTGCGCAAGCGCCTGGAGGGCATCCCCGGCATCACCAGGCTCAAGGTCCTGGCCCAGGACCCGGCCTCGGCTATCCTGGCCGGCAGCCAGTCCAAGCCCCTGGTGGTGGAGGTACAGGGCCCCGACCTTGACAAAAACCTGATGGTGGCCCGGGAGCTGGCCGGCAAACTCAAGCTGGAGCGGGGCCTCACCGACGTTTCGGTGAGCCAGAAGGACCCCCGGCCCGAGCTTTGGGTGGAGGTGGACCGCGACAAGGCCTCTATGCTGGGCCTTACCGCCGGGGCCGTGGCCCAGCAGGTGCGCAACTACCTCTACGGCTTCAAGGCCAGCGAATACCGCGACGGCGGCGACAACTACGATATCTTCACCCGCTTCACTGATGTGGACAAGGACCGGCCGGATCTGCTGCCCCAGGTGCCGGTGTTTACGCCCGACGGCCGCAAGCTCCGGCTCAAGGACCTGGCCAAGGTGGTGGAGCGCAGCGGGCCCATCGAGATCGAGCGCAAGAATTTGCAGAAGGTGATCAGGGTGGAGGCGGACCTCAGGGAGATTTCCTTGGGCCAGGGCAAGGAGATCGCCAACAGGGTCATGGCGGGCCTAAGCCTGCCACCCGGAGTGACTCTGGCCTTCGGCGGCGACGTGGAG
>CAZDRW010000378.1:0-4198 GCA_964507555.1 uncultured Desulfarculaceae bacterium | reverse complement strand
TCACAGCCGGCCTAACCTGATTCAAGTTCAGGCCGATGAATTAGCGGTTTCTGGCTACACTCAAATTTTGGCGCGCTTGTTTTTCGACTCGTCTTGTCCGCCGCGCGCGCCTCCATCCCCGACCTGCTAACGTTTCCCCAATAAACAAAGCGCTTAAGCCCAACAGTCTTTTGCCGCCGCGCCGCGGGTCCGTCAGCTCACGCTTTGCATAGCAGACCGGATTCGTGGCTCCGTGCAGGCATTCACCAAGTGTCCAGGCCGTCCGGCTCTCTTTCGCAATCGGCGGTCAGGCCACTTTAATGAGGACGGATATGAAACGATTCATATGCACTCTTGCCGCGTGCGCGATAGCCTTGGCCTTGGCTCCTTGGCCTGCCGCGGCCGGTCAGGATGCACAGGGCAAGATTATTGAAGAGCTGCGTAAGGAGATCCAAGAACTGCGCGGCGAGATGAATAGTCAACGGCAGAGCTATGAAAACAAGATGGGAGACATGCAGCGAAAACTGGATGCGCTTTCCCGCAGGGTGGAAGTTAATAAGCCCAGCGGCGAGGAAGAGCTCAGCGCCGCCCTGGCCAAGCAAAAGGGCGGGGGCACAGTCAGCGCGGAGGGCTCTTCCGTGGCGGCTGCCATCCAAAGCATGAATCCCCAGGCTTCGGTCATCCTTGATACCATTTATTACAACGACGACACGGACGATGGTTTCAGCGAAATGAGCCATAAAATGGCCGGGTTCGGTCATTCGCACGGCGGTGACGATGAAGATGAGCATCATCACGGCCTGAAAAAAGGCTTTAACCTGCGCCATGTGGAGCTGGCCTTTTCGGCCGAGGTTGATCCCTATTTCAAGGGCTACGCCAACGTGGCGGTGACCGAAGACAACGCCGAGATTCACGAAGCCTATATCGACACCAGCGCCTTGCCCTGGGGCTTCAAACTGAGGGCGGGCAAGTTCTTCAGCAACTTCAGCCGCATCAACAGCCAGCACACCCATGATTGGGATTTCGTGGACGCGCCTTTAATCTACACCCTGACTTTGGGGGATCACCGCTTATTGGATAAGGGCGCGCAGCTATCCTGGCTGGCGCCCACCCCGTTCCATCTGCTCTTTGGTGTTGAAGCCCTGCAGGGCGACAACGAAATGATGTTCAATTACCTTGGCGGCGATAACCTGCCCGAGAAGAACGGCCCCAGACTGTGGGTGGGCTGGTTGAAATACTCTCCCAATTTGTTTGGCGGCCACGGCCTGGAGATCGGGCCCTATTTTGCCAGGGGGGTGCACCAGGAAGCGCATGACGGAAACAGCGATGGAACCGAGGACCATTGGCTAAACGGCCATAGCCAATTCTACGGTGTGGATGTGGTCTATAAATACGACTCCGGCAAAGCCTATGGCGAGGGCGATCTTACTTTGCAGGCCGATTACTTCCGCCGCGCGAAAGATCTCTCTGTAGAGCAGCATGACTTGGCTCCGGCGTTAATCGGCAAGGACCGCACCGCCACCCAGGACGGCTACTATGTGCAAGGAGTTTACGGTTTCCTGCCCCGCTGGCGGGCCGGGCTACGCTGGGAGCAGGTCGGCCTCACCAATAAGGACACCTTTCCCGATGGCACCAGCGCGGACTATGACGCCTCTTGGCGCCTCACCGGCATGGTGGATTTCACGCCCAGTCATTTCTCCCGTCTAAGATTGCAGAGCGCCTATGGCTCCTATGCCATGGATGGTGGCGAAGATCAGGAGGCCTGGCAGGTGTGGCTGCAATTAATGGTATCCCTGGGCACCCACGGCGCCCACAAGTTTTAGCCTGGGCAAAGGAGACGAGCATGAAGCGAATCATACTAGGACTTTGCCGGGCCCTGATTCCGTTGGCCTTGATAGTAATGTTATCGTCCGGAACCATCTCGGCGGCTGGCAAGTTAAATATCGTGTGCACCACTACCGACCTGGCCTCGATCGCCAAGGCAATTGCCGGAGAAGAAGCGCAGGTGACAAGCATCACCACCGGCATGGAAGATCCCCATTTCATACAGGCCAAACCAAGCTATATGATCCATGCACGCGACGCAGACCTTTGGGTCCGGGTTGGCATGGGCCTGGAGGTGGGCTGGGAACCTCCGCTGATCGACGGCTCCCGCAACGCGGCTATCCGCCCTGGCTCTTCCGGTCATTTGGATGCCTCAGAAAAGGTCCTGCGCCTGGAAGTGCCTACCACAAGGATCACTCGCGCCATGGGCGACGTGCACCCGGAGGGCAACCCCCACTATTGGCTGGACCCGCTAAACGGGCGCATCGTGGCGGGGGAAATCGCAAAGCGCCTTATAAAGCTGGACCCCGCGCGCGCCCAAGCCTATCAAAAAAACCTGGAATCCTTCCGTAACCATTTGGACGACGCCATGTTCGGTTCCATGTTGACTCACCGCTTGGGGGGCGCGCGGCTATGGGCCTGGCAGGTAAAGGGAGATTTGGAGCGCCGCTTGACCGAGCTGGGCATGCTCAAGGACGCGGGCGGATGGTGGGCAGCCATGCGCCCTTTCAAGGGCCAAGGCATCATCACCTTTCACAAGAGCTGGATCTATTTCAGCAACCGCTTTGGGCTCAAGGTGCTGGACGAGTTGGAGCCCAAGCCGGGAGTGCCTCCCAGCGGGCCCCATCTAAAAAAGATTGTGGGTCTCATCGAAACCAATCATGTGAAACTGATCCTGCAGGAGCCTTTCTATCCGGTCAAGGCCGCCAGCCTGCTGGCTTCTCAAACCAAAGCCAAGGTGGTTGTGATCGCCAACAGTGTGGGCGGAGATCCCTTGGCCAAAGACTATATTTCCTTGATCAACCTAATCGTGAGCCGCACCTCGAAGGCTCTACGCTGAATCGGGAGTCCGCCCTTGCCGAAAGAACCGATCATTATTTGCCGCGGCCTGCACGTGTCCTATGGACGCCAGCAGGTACTGCGCGGCGTGAATCTCACCATTGGCAAGGGCGGCTTTCTGCCCTTGGTTGGCCCCAACGGCGCCGGCAAGACAACCCTGCTACGCGCCATTATAGGCTTGGTGCGCCCTAGTTTCGGCACCATTGAAACGCACTTTGCAAAAGAGCCCCCCGGCTACGTGCCCCAGCAGGGCGTTATCGACGCCATGTTCCCGGTGCCCGTTTCCCAGATCGTGGCCATGGGTCTTTACCCCAAGCTGGGTTGGTGGCGCCGGGGCGGCCGGAGCGGAAAGCAGGTGGTGGTCGACGTCTTGGAACGCCTGGGCCTTTCAGGCCACGGCCACAAGGGTTTTGCCGAGCTTTCGGGAGGCATGCGCCAAAAAGCCCTCATCGCGCGGGCTTTGGTGTCCAGCCCGGAGGTGTTGATCCTGGATGAGCCCACTGCGGGATTGGACCGCGAGTCACAGAGCGAAATATTGGACCACCTGAAACAGATCAACCGGCGCGACGGACGCACCATAATCATGGCCCACCATGGAGAGGACATGCTTAACGGCGTAGCGAAGGTGGTCTGCCAAGTTCAGCATGGCCAGGTGATGATGCGGAGGCAGGGCCATGATGGCTAGCATCCTTGACGGCTTCTGCCTGTTCCCCCACGCGTTGGCCGCAGGGCTCCTCATCGGGCTGGTCTGCTCCGTACTGGGAGTGTTCGTAATATTGAAGCGGGTAGTGTTCATCGGCATCACCTTGTCGGAGGTGGCGGCCCTAGGTATAGCCCTTTCCATGCTGCTGCAACTGCCACCCCTGTTGGGGGCCGCCGCGCTCACTCTGCTGGTGGTGGTGCTATTGGCCCTGCCCATAGAGCCGGCCAGGCTGCCGCGAAACGCCTTAATGGGCATTGTGTTCGTGGCAGCGTCAGCTCTGGCCGTATTGGTGGTGGCGAGCAGTGGCTTTGGCTTACGCGAGGTCAAGACCCTGCTCTATGGCGATCTGATACTAACCTCAAGCCACGACCTGGCCTTGATGGCGGCGGTGCTTATACCTGTGCTTGCGGCGGTGCTGCTCTTTTTGCGGCCCATCACGTATACGTTCCTTGACCGGGAGGCGGCCAAGGTGCTGGGCATCAAGGTGATGGGCTGGGAGTTACTCTACTTTTGCTGCCTGGGTCTGGCGGTATCAGCCGCCTCCAAGGCGGCGGGGGCTCTGCTGGTGTTCTGTTACTTGGTGGCGCCGGCAGCTGCAGGGCTGCTGCTTGGCCGCCGCCTGGCGGTGGTCAT
>CAZDRW010000377.1:0-4204 GCA_964507555.1 uncultured Desulfarculaceae bacterium | reverse complement strand
GCGGCTTCGACTCGCTGCTCCGCGCCGCCCTGGCGCAGCCGGACAAGGGCCTTGTTAGCCAAGTAACCGAAATGATGATGTTAAATAGCGCCAGCCGTCTAGGGGAGGTAGCCTCGCCCAGCCAGGCCACGTCTCAGTTCTCGTTTTCCCGGCCCTGGCGGGCGGGTGAGGAAAGGCTGCCGCTCCTGCAAAATTTGAAGGCGCTCAGCCAAGCCCGCGGACCGGCGCTCCCGCCCGGGTGGCAAAGCAATGCCGCCCCCGCGGCGTCCGCCCCGGCAAAAAATCCCCCCCAAACCAACGCCCAGCGCCAGGAGATTGACGCGCTCATCGCTGAGGCGGCCCAGCGCTACGGCCTGGACCCCAACCTGGTGCGCGCGGTGGTGACCGCCGAAAGCGACTTCGACCCCCAGACCATTTCCCAGGCCGGGGCCATGGGCCTCATGCAGCTCATGCCGGAGACCGCCACTGACATGGGGGTCAAGAACCCCTTTGACCCAGCCCAAAACATCGAGGGCGGCACCCGCTATCTGGCGCTCATGCTGGAGCGCTTCGGCGGCGACGAGAGCAAGGCCCTTTCCGCCTACAACTGGGGCCCCAGCAACGTGGAGCGCGGCGGCAATCTCCCGTCCGAGACCCGCACCTACCTTAAAAGGGTGGCGCGCTTCAAGGACATGTACGCCGGCGGCTATAGCGCCAAGGCCTGAATCGACCAAAGAGAAATTTCAATTCCAGGAGGGGCTTGACGGCTCGGCTCTGCCGTTGGACAATAAACGACCAAGATGAATCAACCGAGGCGCGCGCCCAAGGGGGAGGCGGCCCTTGCTTTCAATCCCCGGGAGAGCCAGGCATGATGAATACCACCAAGGTCGACCAAACGAATTACGTGTGGGTGATTATCGAGCAGATAGGCGGCGATGAAACCTTCGTGGGACTGACCGAACCGGATGGCGCGGCTTTTCTTCCCGTTTGCGAAAGCAAGGAAGACGCGCTGACCCTACTGGGCCGCCTGCCCGCTGGCCAGGGCAAGCGCCAGGCCGAGGCTATCCATAAGGAAGGGCTCCTCACCGAAGCCCGTAGCGAGGGTTTCGCGGTGTACCTGGTTGGTCCCGAGGGTACTGTCAAACAACGCCTGGACAAGCCCAACTAGACAGGGGCAATCCCCGCCTCATCCAGCGGGGAGGCGGATTCAATTTATTTACACGGGCCGGAAAAAAGTTCTGTTCTGCCAACGCGGTTCCTTCATAATAATAACTATAAGCAAATACCGGCTCTCGATTTGCCGCCCGCCGGCGCTTAACACCAGAAGCGGGCGGCAAGGCCGGCTATGACCACTCGATAGCTATGGATGCCTTGGGGGGCCATGCTTTCATCGGAAAATGGTTCATAGCGACGCCATTGTTCGCCTGCGGACGAGGCGGCACTAAGCTCATCGAAGATGCCCTTGAGGACTACAGGTCCTCACTACACCCATAAATATCCTGGTTAGCGGAATCCGGCGGGCGGCAAGGCGCTTGGCCGCCGGTCCTGGTGTCTAAACGAGGGGACAGCGATTTCCTCTGTGGGTTCAGAGGCAAATCGATTTACGGGATAGCTCGGCAAGTCTTTGGATGCTGACCGGAAAGGAGGAATCAGCGCGCAGGAGGAGCATCGTAAGGCGTAAGCCCCGGCTGAGCGATTCCCGGTATTTTACAACCCGCAAGGCTTAAGGAGGTCTATATGACGAAGCCTGCCCTAAGGGGACTAATTGTGGCGTTAGTTTGTCTCTTCATCATGGCCGGAAGCGCTCTGGCCGCAAACCCGCCCAAAATCGTCAAAGACAAAAACGGAAAACCGCAAATAATGGCTTTCAACAAAGCCAGCGGCAAATATGAACCGTTCATGGTCAAGGCCGTGGCCTACAAACCGCTACCCATCGGCAGGTATCAGCACCCGCCCCAAAACAAGGGCGCCCAGTTGTGCTACGACCTCAAACCGGCGCCCTGGGGAGAAAACATTGTCATATCTCCATGTTATGACAGCGACTATTTCGGATTCATGGCCGATAAAGATCGAAAAATAATGGACAAAAGCTTCGAGAAGATCTGGGAGCGGGATCTGGCTGTTCTCAAGCAGATGGGAGTCAACACGGTCCGGCTCTACGACGCCAATCCCCAGTTCAGAGATCACATCCCTTTTCTCAACGCCTGCGAACAAGCCGGAATCAAAGTCATCTACCCGCTCTGGATCACCACCGAGACCATGAGCAAGGACTGGCCGGTGACCGACAAGGATAAAAAACAGTACCCCGGGCAGTTGCCGCTCATGGACGGCATCAAAATGCAGATAACCGATGTGGGTCAGCATCCGGCCATCTTTTGCTTCGTGGCCGGCAACGAGGTCTTTGACGTGCCGTTCAACCCCAGCCAGCAGTACATCATCGACAGGATCAAGCTGGTCATGGATTATGCCTCCAGCAACTCACCCATTATTGTAACCACCTGCCCGCCGGACATGGGGGACAACCAGGACAACTGGGTATGGTACTTCAATACCTTCCGCAAGGCGGGTCTGCTCATGGCCAACGCCGGCTACCGGGGCGACGCCTGCACCGCAGCCAACAGCTATGGCCGGCTCTGGGATATTCTGGACAAGGCAATCGCACCCGGCTTGATGCCATTTTTATTGGGCGAATACGGGGTCCACGATCCTGACGACGCCAAATATAATCGCCGCCACTTCAATTGCTTCTTGAAAAGCGCGGACGAGAACCGGGTCCGCACCCGCTTCATGGGCGTGGTCTATTTTGAATATATCGACGAGGCGGACAAGTCGACGAATCAGAAGGAGATGGGCGTCCTGAAACCGGAGTTGGCCACCACGATACCCAATAATCGCATACCCGATAAGTTGATCCCCAAGAAGGAGAGCTACAAACCTAATATCGGCTGGGGCCGCTGGGAGATGTTCCAGCCGTACCAACCAGGCGATCCTCCGGTGGCCAAGTACAACTATCATGATATCTGGAAATAGAATTGGCTTTTAACCCGGGCCGCCGGGGAAACCTCCCGGCGGCCCGGAGCTTTGGACCAGGATACAAATCATCGTTTCGAACGAAGCTCAGGCTCAAATAGGCTTAATGAATACCCCTCGGCGCCGGTTGCTACTTCTTGCCTGCCGTCCGGCGGCTGCGCAAAACATCTTTTAATTCGCCCAGCTCCGGCATGCGCATGAGCCGCGCCGCGGCCAGATAGGCCAAGGCCCCCACCAAAACCCCGGCCAGGGGCCGCACCATGCGCGCCATGATCCCGCCGGGATCGCCCCACTCCGGGCCGTAGGCCACGCCCGCCACCACCACGGCCATCACCAGCGAGGCCGCGCCCGCTTTGAGCACCGAACTTAGGATGCGGCGCCCGCCCAGGGGCCCCAGGCGCTTGCGCAACAGCCACAAGAGGATGGCCAGGTTGGCCGCCCCCGAGATGGAGGTGGCCAAGGCCAGGCCGGTGTGTTTGAAGGGCCCCATCAAAAGCAGGCTGGCGGCCAGGTTTATGACCAGGGTCACCACTCCCACTTTTACCGGGGTGACGGTGTCCTTGAGGGCGTAAAACGCGGGCAGCACCGAGCGTAGCGCCGCAAAGGCCCACAGCCCGGCGGCGTAGCCCCAAAGCGCCCCGGCCGTGGCCACGGCTTCGGCGCTGCCGAACTGGCCCCTGGCGAATAAGAGCAGCACCAAAGGCTGGGCCAACACGATAAGCCCCACCATGGCCGGCAGGTTGATGAACATGGTGAGCCGAATCCCAAAGCCCATGGTGTCGATGAGTGCGGGGTGGTCGTTATCGGCGGCTTGGCGCGAGAGGCTGGGCAGGATGGCGGTGCTTACGGCAATGGCGAAGATGCCCAAGGGGAACTCGATCAGCCGGTCCGCGTAATAGAGATAGCTCACGCTGCCGGTTGGCAGAAGCGAGGCCAGCACCGTGTTGATGAACACCGTGAGCTGGTACACCGCCGCACCGAAGGCCGCGGGCAGCGCCAATTTCACCACCCTCCTTAGGGCCGGGTTGGCCAGATCCCAGGCCGGCTTGAAGCTCAGGCCCCTGGCCTTGAGATAAGGCAGTTGCATGAGAAGCTGGCCCAGGCCGCCCAGAATAACGCCCACCGCCAGACTCATCACCGGCGGGTCCACCCGGGGAGCCAGGGCCACGGCGCTTCCGATGAGGCACAGGTTGAG
>CAZDRW010000376.1:0-4210 GCA_964507555.1 uncultured Desulfarculaceae bacterium | reverse complement strand
TCCGCACGCACACAATAGAACTTAAGGCTGAGCTAGCCGCCTTGGAAGAAATGTTCCTTTTCCTGGAAAAGGGATGCGCCGACCTGGAGGTGCCGCTCAACGCCCAGCGCGCTCTGGAGCTTTCCGCCGACGAGGCGGTGACCAACGTCATAAGTTACGCCTACCCGGAAGGCGCACCCGGTTTGGTTCGGCTCACCCTGCAACGGGATCACGATGAGGTGTCTCTCACCATCGAGGACCAAGGCCGCCCCTTTGACGAGTCAGGGGTGGCCCAGCCCGACTTGGACGCGTTGTTGGAGGACCGCAAAATCGGCGGTCTGGGCGTGTTTCTCATGCATAAGATGATGGACCGGGTGGAGAGCACCCGTAAGGGCGATAGCAACCGGTTGGTGTTGGCAAAAAAAATTTAACAGCCGATCCTGTTTAAACGGAGCCTTTCATTAAGCGCCGCTTGCCGCGGCAAACTCGCTAATGTCAATCGCGAGAGAGCATATTGGCCGATCGCCGCATCGGCGGCAAAGGATTGTTTTGGAAAGCACGTCTGTAAAAGCGCTGGTGGTGCTTAAGGACATCAGTTACCGCCTGCATAACCGCATCATCCTGAACAGGATCAATTGGCGCCTGGAGCCAGGCCAGCATTGGGGCGTTCTGGGCGGCAACGGCGCGGGCAAGAGCACCTTCCTGCGCCTGGTGCGCGGCGAAATCTGGCCGCGGGCGGGCATCGGGTCCCGGGTGTACTGCCTCAACGGCCTTCGCGAGGAAAGCCCTCTGGCCTTCCGCCAAGCCAGCGCCTTGGTTTCCTCAGAGCTCTTGGACCGCTACCAGAGGCGCCAGTGGAACCTGTCTGTTTTAGAGACGGTCTGCACCGGGTTTGCGGAAAGTGTCTATTTGTATGAAGACCCCGGCTCGGAGCAACTGCAAGCCGCCCGAAAGGCCCTGGACCAGGTGGGCTTGGACGGCAAGGAGCGCGAGCCTTTGCTGCGCCTTTCCCGGGGCCAGATCAAACGGGTGCTTTTGGCTAGGGCCTTGGTGCGGCGGCCCAGGGTATTGATCCTGGACGAAGCTTTCGAGGACCTGGACCATGAGGCTCGCGCCGAAATGTTTCAGGTCTTGGCTGCTCTCGCCAAAAACGGAGTCAATCTGCTTTACGCCACCCATCGTCAGGAAGAATTGCTCCCAGCGCTAAGCCATGTCCTGGTGCTGGAAAATGGGCGTATTTCGCGGCAAGGGCCGCGCCAGGAGATCTTGCCGGATTCCGTTCAGTCGGCCGTTTCGCTTAAGCCGGGCGCGCAAGCGGGCAGGGAAATCCCACGGAGCAAAAGCCCCCGCTCCATCGTGACCGTGAGCCAAGCCGACTTGTTCCGTGAGCGCCGCCGCGTATTGCGCAAGATTGATTGGACCGTTGAGCTTGGCCAGAGCTGGGCGCTTTTGGGGCCCAACGGTGCGGGCAAGACCTCGCTCTTGATGCTTTTGGCCGGAGAGTTGTCACCGGCGCTGGGCGGTCGGGTGACTTGGTTCGGTAATGCGGAGCATTCCGGCCTTTGGCAGTTGCGCGCCAAGGTAGGCCTGGTTTCGGGCGATCTACAAGCCAGGCACAAGCGTCCCCGGCAGACCGGGCTCGACACTGTAATCAGCGGGTTGCAGGGCAGCATTGGAATCAGCGCGTCACCAGGACCCGAGCAGATCCAAGCCGCGCAGGGTTGGCTGCGGCGTTTAGGCATCGCGGGTTTGGCCGAGCGCGCCATTGCCACGCTTTCCTATGGCGAAATGCGCAAGCTTTTGATCGCCCGGGCCATGGTCAGCGGCCCCAAACTTTTGCTGCTGGACGAGCCCATGGCCGGCCTGGACCAGGATGCTAAGACCAGCATGCTGGAAATGGTGGAGCGCCTGATTAAAAGCGGCGTGAGTCTAGTGATGGTTAGCCACCATGCCGAGGATTTGCCGCCGTCATTGACCCACGTGGCTGAGTTGTCTGAAGGGCGCCTCGTCTTCCAAGGCAGCAGGTCGGACTATATGAAAAGGTCCTGATCAGCCGGCAATGACCTTCCCTTGACCGCCGTCTGCACCAGCATAAAACTAAGGCCTCACTCCTCTGACCCCGCCCCGCGCCAAGCAATGATGGCAGCTATTTCTAAAGAGCGAAATACCACTAATGGAGCCCTCTGCTAGATGGTTTTTCTTTCATTAAAAACAAGGCGGTTGCTCGGTCCAAGCTATGATGATTGAGAGTCTTCACCGCCTGGCCAGTACACACCTAAATTTGCCTATAGAAATCAAACTAGCTCTATCAGGCAATATTAGTATTACTTTCTCAATCGAGTAAAATTATATATATGATCACAAATGCCATTAATTAAAGCAGTTTAACTATTTTACCATCATTTTACCATTTATTCATCCCCCAATTTATATTTGACTATTAGGAAATATATTTCATATTATTTTCCCCACGGGAAAAATTGGCCTGCCAGTGTACAGATGTTCTCTTCCGTGAATCTTCTTCATCAAGGTTGAGCCGGTCTCTACCCGTGGTGGGACGGAATGGCCCTCGAATATCCAAAGGCAACACCAGACATGAAAGGGGACGGGAATGGAAAGGAGAAAATTCCTCAAACAAGCTGGCGCCGGTGTCTTGGCCGCCGCCGCCGCCACTGCGCTGGGTTCTCCGGCAGTTCACGCGGGGAAAACAGTGCGCTGGAAAATGGTCACCACCTGGCCGCCCAAGCTGCCCTATCTGCAGGACGCAGCCGAATTGGTAGCCAAAAAGGTTGACATGATGAGCGGAGGCCGCTTCAAGATTAAAGTATACGCTGCCGGCGAACTGGTGCCGGCCTTGCAGACCTTTGAAGCGGTGAGCCAAGGCAACCCCGTGCAGATGGGTTCCAGCGTGGCCTACTATCAGGCCGGCAAGACCCCGGCCGCCCAATGGTTCGCGGCGGTGCCGTTTGGCCTCAATGCTCTGGGCATGGGCGCCTGGTTCGAGTTTGGCGGCGGTCAGAAGCTCTGGGAGGAGACTTACGCTCCATTCAACGTCATACCCCGTCCAGGCGGCAGCACCGGCGCCCAGATGGGTGGCTGGTTCAACAAAAAGATCGACAGCATTGATGATTTCAAGGGCCTCAAAATGCGCATCCCTGGTTTAGGCGGCAAGGTGGTCGCCAAGGCCGGCGGCACCGTAACCCTCACCCCGGGCGGCGAGATCTTTACCAACATGGAGCGTGGCGTCATTGATGCCACCGAGTGGGTAGGGCCTCTGCATGACAGCATTATGGGCTTCTATAAAGTGGCCAAATACTACTACTACCCCGGCTGGCACGAGCCCGGCCCCTTTGTAGAATACATAATCAATAAAAAAGCCTATGAGGCCTTGCCAGCCGAGTTTAAGGCTATCCTGGATGGTGCCTGCGCCCAGGTGTCGGCCTGGACCACCAACGGATTCAACGCGGGCAACGGCAAAGCCTTGGAGGACCTCATCTATAAAAAGAAGGTGCAGTTGATGCGCTTTCCCGATCAGGTCCTGGCTCAGCTCAAGGTTTATGCCAAAGAGGTGGTGGCGGAAATCGCGGCCAAGGATCCCTTGGCAAAAAAGGTCAACGACAGCTTCCAGGCTTTCCGCAAGGTTATCGGGACCTGGGGCGAAGTATCCGAAAGGCCCTACTACGATGCAGTGGCCGATCGGTATACCTTGAAAGGGTGAGGTGCCGCCCGACAGCAATCACCTAGAGAGACGCATTTGTTGTAAGCTAGGAACATAATTGGCGGGCAGGCGATCAGCGCGCCTGCCCGCTTATCCCGCCAACGGCTCCATCGCGTTTTGGGAGAGGTTCGCCAGTGCTTGAAAAGACTATTGCCCAAAATATACGCGCCCTGCGCAAAGCAAGGAAAATGACCCTGCAGCATTTGGGGGACCGTTCCGGTCTGACCATAGGCTATCTGTCCAAAATCGAGCGAGGCCTGAAATCACCTCCTTTTTCCACGCTGAACCAGATCGCTGCGGCGTTGGGGGTAGACCTGGCCTTTCTGTTGAAGCGATCCCCCGCCCATGGCGCGGACGCCCGCATATGCTATACCCAAAAAGGCGAGGGCGAGAGGGGCCGAACGGAAGAGGAGGACGCGCGGGGCTATAGGTATGAACTGCTGGCCACCGGAAAGCCCGGCAAGAACATGATCCCTTATATAATCGACGTGGCCCCCCAGGAAACCCAGACCT
>CAZDRW010000375.1:0-4214 GCA_964507555.1 uncultured Desulfarculaceae bacterium | reverse complement strand
ATGCCGCTCAGCGCCTGCCAAACGATTTTTTGTCTTTCCAATTGCCGGAAAATTTGGATGTAGAGAAAGCTCAACACCAGCAACAGAGCGGCGTTGCTGATCAAGCCTTGTAGGATCGCTGGTGCCATATTAACGTTTCACTATCTGATTAAGCATAAGCACCATCTTGACGATGGATCCCGAAACCTTCGGCGGGGTCCCCTGATTAACCGATCATATTTTACATTATATAGTCTCTGCTAGGTGTCGCACATCATGTAGAAGCGCTGCTCCAGATATTAACGGCGCTCTTAGCCATGCTGAATCGAGTGTTCCGCGGAACCGCCCAATACCAGGACCAGCAAGATCATGCGCTGGGTCCGCAATGAACAGGAACTGAAGGCTGCCGCTTAACCGGCATCATCTAAACCAGGGGCGCCCCTTTGCTTAAAGGAGCGCCCCTTTTCTTAATCTATTCTCGCGTTAAGGTTCTAAAAATCATCCTCAGAGGACTCGGGGGCCTGCAGCTTAACCAGATCATCATCATCTTTGCCGCCACCGGACCTCACCCGCTGATGGGCGCCATCCACTAGCACGGTCAGCTCATCCACCATGCCCTTCAGCATCTCGGCTTGGCTTGACAGCTCTTCTGAACTGGCCGCTACTTCCTCCGCGGTAGCCGCCACCTGTTGGGTGACTTTGTCCGTCTCCGAAGCGGCATTATTTATCTGGTCGATGCCTTGGGCTTGTTCGTTACTGGCAGCAGCAATCTCGCCAACCAGTTCGGCCACTTTTGCGGCGCTTTCGGTTACACCATCAAAAGCGGCATCGGTTTCCTGCACCAATGCTGAACCTGATTTGATGTTGGTAATATTGCCTTCAATGAGCGCCGAGGTGCTCTTGGCGGCTTCGGCGGTGCGCATGGCTAGGTTGCGCACCTCGTCGGCAACCACCACGAAAAGAAGGGGTCCCCCCCCGTAATATAACCTGCTTATTCAACCGTCGCGGTTCCTGAAGACCTCTTAACTTTAACAAGATCATTCGGATGGTTTTCTTCAGGAAAGCATCGGACCTAGAGCGTAATAAAACCTAAGAAAAATTTGCTAGGGAGCAAGAGCTATACCGCAAAGCTGGCGGCTCTGTAGCGCGAGGCCAAGAAAATCTCCATGGAATTTTTCAGGGGCCAGCGGGCATGGAAGCCGCCGCTTTTAAGCGCCCGCACCAGGTCGTTTTGACCGCGTATAACCTGCACGAACTCGGTGCCCGCCGTGCCCAGCTCCTCCGGGGTGTGGGCGTCGCTGCCCCCCACCAGGTCCAAGCCGTTTTCCCGTCCCCATCCGCTGGCTAGCTGGTTCTCCTCCAACAGATTGCGGCCGTTTACGCCCTCTATCACCTTTATGCGTCCGCTGGCGGCAAGCTCCGGGTCCAGGCTGCGGCCCTGACGGCAAGGATGCGCCCCCACTGCCACGCCGCCCGCACGTTGCACCATTTCCAAGAGTTGCGTGGCCGGGAGTCCGGGCGCCAGGGCGGGCAGGGGACCGAAGATCAGGAAATCGCCTTGGCTGGTGGCGTATTCCTGGCCCACCAGCACCACCAGGCCGTCGGGCTGGGGGCCTTCGCTTATTACCTGGGCCGCTGCCCGCGAGTGATGGTCGGTGAGGCAGACGCCGTTCAACCCCACCTGCCTGGCGCGGTCCAGGACCTCCCGCGGGCTCATCTGGGAGCAGGGCGAGAAACTGGTATGTACGTGCAGATCAAAAAGCATGGGCCAAATTTCCACCCAAGGGGCGTTTCGGTCCAATACAAAATATTGATAATTAACCACTGTATTGATCGGCAAAAACAATAACAGCAAACACAATTACAATACTAAATAATTAAGTGCCGAGATAACCTGTCGGGTGCGCAGGTTTCCTTGGGACTCGGCTTGTACTGCGGCCCTGCCGGCGCTATGCTTTAACAAGAGCGCCCGCGGGCGTGGAGGGACGATCAATCGCCAGGAGAAAGCCCATGCCCAAGCCGGCCAAGACCAAAGCCGAGTCAAGCCTTATAAGCGCCATGCAGATGCAGCCTCAGGACGCCAACCCGGCGGGCAACGTGCACGGCGGCGTGATCATGAAGCAGGTCGACACCACCGCCGGCATCGTGGCCATCCGCCACACGGGCATGAACGTGGTCACCGCCTCTATCGACCGCCTGGACTTCTATTTCCCGGTTTACGTGGGCGACCTCCTCATCCTCTCGGCCAGCGTGAACATGGTGGGCCGCACCTCCCTGGAGGTGGGCGTGCGGGTGGAGGCCGAAGACCCGCGGACCGGCAATAAGCGCCATACCGCCAGCGCCTATCTTACCTTCGTGGCCTTGGGCCCCGATGGAAAACCGGCCCAGGTACCGGGGCTGATTCTGGAGACCGAAGAGGAGAAGCGCCGCCATGAGGAGGCCGGGCAGCGCCGTAAAACCCGTTTGGCCGAAAAAAAGCGCGAGGCCGAAAACTGGGGTAAGCGTGATAATTAAGCAGGGCGAGCATGGTTGCGGGCGCTGCCGTCGCGTATTAGAACTAGCCCCCAAAATAAAGCGGGCTTCGCTTGTTGAGCAAAGCCCGTCCATGGAGCGGTGACTTCAGGCTAGGTGCGGATGCAATTTCCTTCCGGATTCATCCAGCTTCCTCCCCCCACTTCTTGGCATTCCTCAAAGGAGATGGGATACTCGGCCGCCTTGGCCCCGCTGCAGCTTTTATTCAGATAGCAGTAACCCAGGACTTCATCTTTTGTTTTCTCGTTTTTCTCTTCGCTTGGTTTTTCCGACATTTTGTCCCCCTTTTTTCATGGTTACGTATGGAGATCGGGTGCCCTCAGCTGGTGGTGAAGTACAGGAACTCGGCCGCCTCTTCGCCGAAGTAGGCCGAAAAGACCTCGCCGGGGAACTGGTCATCCCCGAAGCTGTGCGCACCGTTGATTCTTAAGCTCTGCTCATATGGCAAGAGCCAGGGTCCTCCGCTGGCGCCTTCGGCCATGTCGCCCTTTTTGCCGACAATGGTGCCGTGCTCCAGGGTACGGGTGAATGCCCCGGTTTCCTCGATCATGATCTCTCCCTCGGATATGTTGGCCGGGTATCCCACGTCGGTCCATTCCTGCTCGGCGGGCAGTTGGGTGATGTATCCCAGATACCCCAAGGCATCTCCGATGCTCTGGTTTTCATTGCCGCCCTTCCTAAGCGTGACGGTTCCATAGTCGTAGGCGTCCCCCTGCCCATCCTCCCAGGCTTGCGGTACGGTGTAGGTACCATAGGTCCACCTGCCGAAGGGCTCCTCCCCACTGGTGTAGGCGGGTATGAAAATGACGTTCTCCGCCCAGGCATCATCTTCCAAGTCGTGCAGGCAGTGGGCCGCGGTCAAGATGACGTTCTTGCCGAAAACGCTGGCGCTGGCGTCGCAATCCTCGCCGTTCATGGTGAAAAGCAGCTTGCCCACGCAGCACCAGGGATATTGCTGCGGATTGGGAACCGGCTCGCTGAGAAGAATGAGATCGGGAGCCGTTCCCAATATCCCGGCCGGAGCTTTATTGCGTTTTGGGGTGGATGGATCAACCCCACCCGTCTCATCAGGGCTTGCGTCCTCTATGGCTTTCCGCGTGGTTTCGGAAGGCTTGTGAGATACGGGCTTGGCGGCTTTTATTCTTTCGGGAGTCCAGTACTCTCTGATATCGGCAACTTTTTTGGAAGCCTTTACGGTCTTGACCTCTATGGCCATTTCGAATCCCCCCTGCCTTCGCCGGGGCCCCACGGCTTGGAGGCGATGGCGGTTTTAGGTGTGTTCTATTTGCGGGAATAAGGCTGGAGGGGTGTGCCAGCCCGGAAAACAACTACGCCTGCTCCCCCCCAGCCGCTGTTTCATTGCCTGGCCGCCTTTTATGCCGGGTGTCAGTTGACTGACCGCCGGCGTCCGGGCGGGCGGGCCTTTTTAGGAATTCTTGATCGAGTACACAGTGGCCAACTCCATGGAGTCCCCCTTGCGATAGGCGCTGATATCGGCCACGTTGTTGCCGCCATCGAACTCCAGGCGCAAAGGACCTGCCTCCACGTTGCTGCTGATCACCTCGCCCAGTACCACGCTGCGGAACAGGCCCACCCAGTAGACGGGTGTCACCTTGAACTGGGCTGCGTTGATGCTCAGCACGTCGCGCTGGTAGGCGGATCCGTAGCCGCACATGCCGATGCCGGGGTTGGCCACCAGGCCG
>CAZDRW010000374.1:0-4218 GCA_964507555.1 uncultured Desulfarculaceae bacterium | reverse complement strand
TGCGCATGCGCGTGGCAAAAAGCGACTGCGTGCCGTCGCGCAAGGTCAAATCCATCACCTTCAACGGCGTCGGATTGCCGCCCCAATCTAGATCGCTCATATCAATGCTCCCTTTTCTTCCTGCCCCCGCTTACGGGGTGGTGGTGCCTCGCCAAAGGCTGAAGCCCTAATCGGCATGTTAGACCAGAGTTGTATATTATGCCAACGTTCCCGCGTCAAGTCCCAGACCTAATGAGGTGTTTTATCCAGGTTGTAGAGCAAGCTCGGCGGTGCTATGCTAAAAAAATTAATCAGCCAATCTATGGAATGCGCCTATGGCCAACAAACGTATCGCGGCCCACCTTAAGCCGCGCAGTCTGCCTGAGCAGGCCCGCAAGCTTTTAAACCAGTTCCACGCCGAGGACAAGGTGCTGGTGGTGATATCCGCTGATCCAGACGCGCTGGCCTCGGCTCTGGCCATGAAAAGGCTCTTGTGGCGCAAGGTGGCCGGCGTGACCATTGCCCGCAGCAACGAGATCGCCCGGCCCGACAATTTGGCCATGTGCCGCCTCTTGAACATCCCCACCGAACCTTTGGCCGCCATAAAACCTGGGGATTTCAGCAAGACGGTGATGCTGGACTCGCAGCCTCAACATAACGAAGCTTTCAAAGACTTGCGCTACGACGTGGTCATAGATCATCATCCCCTAGGCGATCTAAACGGAATCCCCTTCGTAGACGTCCGCGCCCGCTACGGCGCCACCTCCACTCTAATGACCGAGTATCTGCAGGGCGCCAAGATTAAGCCATCGCCCCGCCTGGCCACCGCCCTGGTGTATGGCATCAAGAACGACACCGCGGGTTTCCAGCGCCCCAGCCTGGAGGAGGACGTCAAGGCTTTCAAATTTCTCTTCCCCAAGGCCACCCTCTCGGTGCTGCGCAAGATTGAGTTCAGCGAGATGCGGGTCAAGGACTTGGATCTTTTACGCGCGGCCCTGGACCGCAGGGTGCTGCGCAAGCACTGCATGTTCGCCTTTATGGGCGAGGTAAAAAGCCCCGACAACCTGGTTCAGATTGCTGACTTTTTCCTCAAGGTTGACATTGTGGACTCATCAGCGGTGAGCGGCCTGTATCAAGACAAGCTAATCGTCATCATCCGCAACACCGCGCCGCGCAATAACGCGGGAAAAATCGCCGAAGGGGCTTTCGGGGCCGTGGGATCAGCCGGTGGGCACCAGGCCATGGCGCGGGCCGAAATACCCATAGAGCGTCTTAAAAAGGAAGTGGGCAACCCGGAAGCAAAAAGCATCGCCAACTATGTGATGCGCCGGGTGCAGCACCACCGCCGCAAAGACTAGCCGCTTTTCCGCCAGATTCCCTCCCCAACGAAAAAACCAAAACCGCTCGCGCAGCCCCGGGGCCCGGATCAGCGCTTGGTGTCAGCCTGGTTGGAATAGCCGCGTTTTTCCCAAAATCCCTCATGGGGCTTATCTGCAAGTTCAATGCGCTCCACCCATTTAACCCACTTGTAACCTAGCTTGTGGGGCGCGACCACTTGAAAAGGAAAGCCGCGCTTTTGGTCCAGGGTGATGCCGTTTACCTTAAAGCCTAAAAGCGCGTCCGCCTTTTTTAAGTAAGCCAGGCTTAAGGACGAACTGTAACTCTTGCCCGCCGTGTGAAAGATGATGGTCGTGGCGCCCGGCTTAGGCCTGGCCCGGGCCAGCAGGTCGCTTAGACGCACTCCCTCATACAACAGAGTCTCGGTCCAACCCTCCACGCAAGGCATGTCCACCACGCGCTTTACATGGGGCAAGGCCAGCACCTGGTCGTAGGTCAGGCTTAGGGGCGTCTCCACCAAACCTTCCACCTTGAGCCGGTAGGACCTGATTTTCACTTGGCGTTGGAGAGGGCTCTCCACGGCGTTGTCATATTGGCGGCCAAAAGGGGAAAGCTTCTTGCCCTGGTACTCGCGGATTTCGTTCTGCACACTTTGTCCGGCCCAGGCGGTAGCCGCAACAAGGGCAATTAGCAAAGCCAAAAGAGGCGGCAGGCGATGAGTCATGAAAATAACGCCTTTCTACCGGTCCCGCGCGGAACCGGAACTGAGATAGCCCCCTCTTTAATTAAGAATCCAGGCCCAGATGCGGCTTGTCAAGCCATTCCTCCGCTGGGGCGCCTACCGGTGCACTGGCGGGCACGGCATTGCCTGCCTGGCTGGAAGCAGCTGGCGCGACTGGGAAATCTGGTGGATTAGATCAGGAGTCGTCTTCGGAGGGTTCTTCCTGAGAGCCCGCGAACTCGGCCTCCATGGCGGCCTCTTTGGCGGCCTTTTTCTTTTGGGCAAGTGCCACCATAAAGACGGAAATCTCATAGAGAATCATCAAAGGGATGGCCATGAGGATTTGGCTCACCACGTCCGGCGGGGTGAATATCGCGGCACCGACGAACATGATGAGGATGGCGTACTTACGTTGCTTGCGCAATCCCTGAGCGGTCACAATCCCCAGCCTGCCCAGGAAGATGAGGATGAGCGGCATCTCAAACACCACACCGAAGGCAAAAAGCAGCATGGAGGTGAACGAAAGATACTCGTTCAATTTGAGCATGGGCGTGATGTCGTCGGTGGCGAAGCTCATGAAGAACTGGAAGGCATAGGGGAACACGATAGTGTAGCAGAATACCGTGCCCGTGATGAATAGAGACGAGGAAAAGATCACGAACGGCCAGATATTGCGGCGTTCATGGGCGTATAGGCCGGGAGAAATGAATCTCCAGAGTTGATAGAAGATCACCGGAGAGGCGGCCACGATGCCCGCCAGGAAAGCCACTTTCAGGTAGGTGAAAAAGGCTTCGGCCGGAGCCGTGTAAATCAGCTTGGCGCCGGGCGGCATAGCCGCCTTGAGCGGTATGGTCAAGTAGCCGTAAAGTTGTTCCTTGAAACCATAGGCCGCCAGAAATCCCACTCCCACCGCGATGGCCGCCCTGGTTAGCCGCTGGCGCAGCTCTTCCAAGTGCTCCATGAGAGTCATACTGCCGCTGACTAGCTCATCAGGTTCTTCGGCGGCTGGTTGCTGCTTGGCCGCGGGCTCCTCAGTCATTTTTTTGCGGGACCTTGTTTTGATCGGCTGCGGCGGGTTTTTCCCCGCCTGGGCTGGCGGCCGCCGTTTCTTGCGGTGGATCAGGCTCTGGTGCGGCTTGCCCTTCACCAGTGGCCAAATTATAAACTTCCTGGCGGGCCTGGAGGTTCTCTTCCGGCTTCTTGGGCGACAAGAGGGGTTCCACGTCCAATATCTGCTTGGGGTTCATGGATGACACCGTGTCTTTGACCGAGGTGGTCACCTCATGAAAATCTTTGTAGGTTTCGCTCTCGGTCAGCTCACTTTTGATGGCATCGGTGGCTTTGCGGAATTCCGAAAGCCCCTTACCTAGCCCCTTGGCCAGGTCGGGCAGTTTTTTGGGCCCCACGACGAGCAGCGCCACAATCAGGATGATAATGAGCTCGGGCATGCCTATGCCGAACATAAGATAAGCCTCCGGAGGATTTCCAGAAGTCTACTTTGGGGGTTGGTTAGTGTCAAGGGCGGCGAGAAATGCCTCAACCCTCTTGGCCGTGGCGGCGTCCAAACCAGCCTGGGCCACCATGTCCGCGGCCTTGGCCTGCTTCAGCGCCGCCAGGGAGCCAAAATTTTTTAATAGGCGGCGCCGTTTGGCTGGCCCCACCCCGGGCACCTCATCCAATATTGAGCGGGTGAACGCCTTTTTCCTCAGCAATCGATGATAGGTTATGGCGAAACGGTGGGCCTCGTCGCGAAGCGACATCAAAAGCAACAGCTCCGGGTCCCTGGACTTGAGGTTGACCGGGTTTTTCCGGCCCGGCACATACACCCGGTCCGGTCCCTTGCCCCGGCCTTTGGCCAGCGCCGCCAGGGCCGGACGCTTTTCCGGGGGCAGGCCGGACAACACATTTAAAACCGCATTCAATTGCCCCTTGCCGCCATCGAGCAATAACAAGTCGGGCGGTTCCCGATCGCCTAAAAGCCGGCGCCCCACCACCTCGGCCATGGCCGCGAAATCGTCGGGCAGGTCGGTGGCGCCCAATACCTTGTAGCGGCGATATGCATTCTTATCCAACTTGGCGTCGCTCATGGCCACCACCGAGGCCACGGTCAACCTGCCGCCAAGATTGGAAATGTCCACGCATTCTATATGGCGGGGCGTTTGCCGCATGCCCAAGCGCCG
>CAZDRW010000373.1:0-4220 GCA_964507555.1 uncultured Desulfarculaceae bacterium | reverse complement strand
GCCAGCCGGTTGCTGATTTCATTAACGTTAATAGTGACGATGCGCGGGTCCACGCTTTCGTTCATGAAAATGTAGCTCAGGCTTATTTCGCCTACCGTGCCAAGAAACAGGCCGGTATGCAGATCCAGTCCCAGACTCTCGACGGTGTACTCCGCTTTGATTTCTTTCTTGGCATACAGATCGTGCAGCCGGGAGTAATAGAACAGCTCCGGCCTCAGGAAAAACCCGTTAAAGGGCTGGTCGTTCAGCACCGTGGAAAGGGAACCGCCATAAGAGCGCCCGGCGAGAATATTAAGTTCGCTGTAGGAGTCTGCCAAAAAAAGATGGGGCCGTCGGAAGCGGAACCCCAGCTCCAAGGGATTGGTGCGTTCGCTGTTGAAGCCCAAGCGTAGCCGCATGCGGCCCGACACCTCTCCCAAACGTTTGGGCTCCAGCTTGAATTTAACCTGGGAACGGCCGTCCTTTTCGGGCAGGATTTCATAACTCACGTATTCCACGTTACCCAGGCCGTATAGTTTCTGCAGGGCGTCATCCAACTGGGCGGTGGTAATGACTTGGCCGGGCTTAAAGGGCGCCATTCTTTTAAGCTCTGAGCGGAAGGAGGCCGGGCCGTCCAGGCTGATGCCGGCCACCACCAGCTTCTCAATCTGCTTCAGTCCCGGCCTGCTGTGGGGCTTTAGCGGTATGCCTTTGGCCGCGGCCAGTTTTTTAAGCTCGCCGATCATTGACTGCCCGGCGTTCAAGCCGGCGGCTTCGATTCCTTTGCTTTTGTCGAAGTCGCCGCTGGCGTATTTTTTCAGGTCGGGCTGTATCACCAGATCGGCCAAACGCGCCTGCTGCTGGGTGGATTTGATCATCTGGATGGCCACGGTCTGGTCCAGCACCTGGAGGAAACTCTTCAGGTTGTCCTTGGTGCGCAGCGGGGTGGATACGTCCACGGCGATCACTACCTGAGCGCCCATGTCCTTGACGGTTTGCACCGGCAGATTTTGCACCAAGCCGCCATCCACCAACAGCCGGTCATGGTATTGATAGGGGGGGAAAACGCCGGGCACGGACATGGAAATCCGCATGGCTTCGGCCAGGCTGCCCTTATCCAGGATCACGGTGTCACCGTTTACAATATCCGTGGCAACCGCCCGGTAAGGGATGGGCAGGCGGTCGAAGTCCCTGATGTGGGCCACGGGGAGGCAAATGCCGTTCAAGAGGGCGCTCAGCTTGTAGCCTGAGAGCAGGCCGCCGGGCAATTTCACGCCTTTGGCGTCCAACCCCACTTCAAATAGGTATGTTTGCTCGGTTTTTTTGTCATAGCGTAATAAGCGGCGGTTGGGCGCCGAGGAAAAAGCCTCCTGCCAATCAACCTGGCTCACCAGTGTCGTGATCTGCTGAGGGGTGTAGCCTGCCGCGTAAAGCCCTCCCACGATGGAGCCCATGGAAGTGCCGGCAATAAAGTCTATGGGCAGCCCGATTTGCTCCAGCACCCTGAGCACGCCGATGTGGGCCAGGCCGCGGGCGCCTCCCCCCGAAAGCGCCAAGCCAACTCTGGGCCTCGCGGCTTCTGCGGCAAGTGCTGGCGTGCCGCTGGCTTGGCAGAACCAGGCCGCCATTAGCAGCACCAGCAGGCTTTTAAGCCCCATGGTGATAGTGGCGCGAGGCATGGGCATCTCCTTGGCAGGCGGAGGCAAGGGCCCGGAGAAAAGTGGCGTTGTCAATCAGGGCGTCAGCGCTAATTCTCCCAGGCCCGCGGTTTCCTCAAGGCCCAGCATGAGGTTGGCGTTTTGCACCGCCTGCCCGCTGGCGCCCTTGGTAAGGTTATCCAGGGCCGCGAACAGTTTGATCAGGCCGCTGCGGGGGTCAGTGGCCAGGCCCAACTGCACCCGGTTGGTGCCGCGCACCTCCTTGGTGGCCGGTAGCGAGCCCTTGGGCAGAATCCGCACAAAAGGCTCGGCATGGTAGACCGCCTCCCAGGCTGATCGCAGGTCACCCTCCGTGACGCCATCCATGGGCGATACATAGATGGTGGAAAGGATGCCCCGGTCCATGGGCAGGAGATGGGGCGTGAAAGTGAGGCGTATCTCCTGGCCCGCAGCCAGGGAAAGCTCCTGCTCCATCTCCGGCGTATGCCTATGGCCGGTGACCGAATAAGCCTTGAAGTTTTCCGCTATCTCGCCGTGCAAGAGCCCTTCTTTGGCCTTGCGCCCCGCACCTGAAACGCCCGAGGCGCTGTCGGCGATAATGCCGTCGGCAGAAATCAGTCCCTGCTTTAATAGCGGGATCAAGGGCATCAGCACGCTGGTTACATAGCAGCCAGGGTTGGCCACCAGCCGGGCGGCGGGTATCTCCCCCCGGTAGTGCTCGCACAAGCCGTAAACCGCCTCCTTCAGCAGTTCCGGGGCGGTGTGCGGCGCATACCATTTTTCATAAACTGCTTGGTCCCGCAAGCGAAAATCGGCGGACAGGTCCACCACCCTGGAGCCGGCGGCCAATAGGTCCGGCGCCGAGTCCATGGCGGTCTGGTGGGGCACGGCCAAAAACACCAGTTTGGCCGCTTGGGCCAGGGCTTTAGGGTCCGGCGCGCAGAAGTTCAAGGCAACCGCGCCCTCCAGCGCCCCGAAAACCGAGGCCACGGGCCTGCCCTCATATTGCCGGGAGGTAACCTTCACCAGTTCCAATTGCGGGTGGCCTGCGACGAGCCGCATCAGTTCCACACCGGTATAGCCCGATCCACCCAAGATGGCTACGGGGATCATTAGCCGCCTCCAATTTACGGATCATGCCTTGCCGTCAAACCTTAGCAAGTACTTGGCCCACTCGGCAAGCGCTCAAAAAGTGAAGAGGGCCCTTCCGGGCCCTCCGTAACTTGCATGCCGCTGTATGAAAGACTAGCGCTTGGAGTACTGGAAGCGGGCGCGGGCGCCGGGCTGGCCGTACTTCTTGCGCTCCTTCTTGCGGGCGTCGCGGGTTAGGAAGCCGGCCCTTTTCAAGGATAGGCGGAGTTCGGGGTTGAACTCCAACAGGGCGCGGGCGATGCCGTGGCGAATGGCGCCGGCTTGACCTGAAGTGCCTCCGCCACGCACGGTGGCCATCACGTCGAACTGGTTAAGAGTCTCGGAGAGCACCAAAGGCTGGCGCAGGATATTATGGTCGGTCTCGCGGCCAAAGTAATCATCCAAGGCCCTATTATTAACAGTCACCTTGCCGCTGCCGCCGGGAATCAGCCAGCAGCGGGCAACGGAGCACTTGCGTTTGCCGGTGGCGTAGTAACGGGTTTCACTCATGACGGATCTCCCTTAACCTTCCAAAGACCAGGCGATGGGTTGCTGCGCCTGGTGCTTATGCTCGGCACCGGAGTACACTTTTAGCTTTTTAAGCAGCTTGCGGCCAAGGCGGTTCTTGGGCAGCATGCCGCGTACCGCACTACGGATCAACTCCTCCGGCTTGGTCTCCAGCATGCGCTTGGCGCTCACGCCGCGAATACCGCCGGGATAGCCGCTGTGGCGCCAATAAACCTTTTGATCGGTCTTGCGCCCGGTGAGCTGAATTTTTTCCGCGTTTATGACGATTATGAAATCGCCGGTGTCCACGTGAGGTGTGAAGATGGGCTTATGCTTGCCCCTGAGCCGCATGGCTATTTGGGTGGCCAAGCGTCCCAACACCTGATCGCTGGCATCCACCAAATACCAGTCGCGGTTGAAATCTTCCGGTTTTGCTACATAGGTCTTCATGATCCTAAACCAGGCCTTTTCGCAAAATAGTTAATTATATTAACGGGCCTTATCCGAAGTCGAAGGTGTATATATAGGGGACGGGCTTCGATCTGTCAAGTGTCTAGGCTCTATTTAAAAAACCTAGTTTGTGCTGGACCGCTCCTGCTCCAGGCGGCCAAAGCCCAGGAGCTCGCCGAAACCGCCCAGGGAGAACACAACCCAGTAGCCTTGCTCGCGATAATGGCTATCCACGTACATTATTTTAGCACCCCAGCATTGGCCCTCGTAACCAAGTTCGTAGCTCTGCTCAAAATCTATTTCGGTTTTGAGGTCTTTGCGGTTGATATAGCCCACGTGCCATTCCGGAGTGATAGCCAATTTGAGCTTGGTGTTGATTTGATGGGTATTGTCGTAGGTGTTCAGGTAGTCGATGCTTAAGGAATCGCCGCGTTTGTCGGAAGCGACCAGCCTGGCGTTAATGGTTTCGAAGCGGTTCTTGTACAGGTTCCAGGA
>CAZDRW010000372.1:3681-4222 GCA_964507555.1 uncultured Desulfarculaceae bacterium | reverse complement strand
GGCCACCATCACCCCGTCGGCGCCGGCACTGAGGGCCTTCATGATGAGCTGCATGCCAACCCGGCCGGCACAGGGCAGGGGATAGAGTAGTAGGCCCTCGGGCCACTCATAACCCTGGCGGCAGAGTTCGGCAAAGGCCTGGGCCCCGGATTGGGCGCAGGCAAACAGCACCAGCTTGGGCGAGCCGGCCTTGGCCAGGCCGGCTTCCAGACCGGCTGTTAGTTCAGGATTGGACCAGCCCGGCGGGGCGATGGCCTCGGCCGGGCATTCAGCCGCGCACATGCCGCAGGCTACGCAGGCCGCCGGGGCGCATTCGATGCTCTCGGTGCCGTAGTGGGGCACCCCGTGGGCGCATACCCGCACGCAGGTCAGGCAGGAGGCGCACAGGGTGTGGCGCACGCTGGGCACCGGCACCGCTCGACCTTGGGTCAGACGGTCGTGCAGGTCGGTGGCCGCCGCGGCCGCTTGGACCCGGCGGT
Source organism: uncultured Desulfarculaceae bacterium (assembly GCA_964507555.1). Classification (GTDB taxonomy): domain Bacteria; phylum Desulfobacterota; class Desulfarculia; order Desulfarculales; family Desulfarculaceae; genus Desulfocarbo. Next base: position 3,743 of record CAZDRW010000372.1, on the reverse strand, counting down.
CTGCGCCGGGTGCGGTTCCCCGCAGCGCGCCGATGATGTAAAGTCCGCTGCGCGCGGTGCGG
>CAZDRW010000372.1:0-3671 GCA_964507555.1 uncultured Desulfarculaceae bacterium | reverse complement strand
CAGCCATTGCCATCCCGGCCAGAGAACCTGGTTGCTCAGAAATTCCGGCATAGCAGCGGACACCGGTCCAGCCACCGCCAGGATGTCGGGTTTCAGCTCAAGGTCGTCGCCCAGGAGAGGCTCGCGCCACTTGAGCAGCTTGCCGCCTTGGGCGACTTCCAATCCGCCGGGATTAACCCGCGCGGCGATCACCCCGGCCTGGCGAGCTTCCCGGTAGAGGCGCTCGCCGCCCGGAGTCGCCACCCGGGCTTCGCTGAAGATAAGGGTGGTTTGCACGAAATCGCGTGCTTGCAGGGCCAGGGCGGTTTGCACCGCGCGGGCGAAGGTATCGGCCGTGGCCGGGGCGTCAGCCCCGGCGATGACCGCCGCTTGCAGCCATTGACCATCTTTGCCAGCCATGCCGTCCGGTTGCAGAGCTTCCAGAGGCTCGGCCCAATTTAGGTCCAAGCCCGATTCCGGTTGCGCGTAGACACCATCCGGGGCCAGCACCACCGCTCCGAAGCGTTTGGTCTGGCTGCCTTGGGGGCCGCGCAGTTCAACCGTGAATTCGCCGGCCGCGCCGGAAAGAAAAGCAACCTCGGTTTGAGGCAGTACCTCCACCTGGGCCGGCAGCTGGGCGGCCAGAAGCGACACCGTCTCGGCGTCTTCGTCCGCGCCTGCTTGGGCTGCGTCTTTATATGGCGTGACCAGGATCACTGGATGGCCCAGCAGGCCCGCCTCGCGCGCGGCGCTTAAAGCCGCCAGGCCCGCGCCCGCCACCAGCACGGTCTGCGCCGGCTGGGGAGTGTAGACTTGGGGCAGGGTGCCTTTAGCCGCCCTGCCGGCGGCCCTGGCCACCGCCATTGCGGCCCTGGCCAGGCGCTTGGCTTCGGAACCGCCGCCGATCTCGCCGGCCAGATCCAGCCATTGCACAGGCTTGCCCGTCAGACGCGAGCGCACCGACGGCGGTGCGGCCCACTCGGGCGCGGTAACCACCGCCGACGGAATGGCGCCGCCGGGATCCAGGGGCAAGCCGGCCGCCGTGGCCACCATGGCGGGGTCCAGGCCCTCAAGGCCGTGCCGGTCAACCCAGATGAGGCACACCCTAGCCATGGGCCGCCGCCTTCCCGCCTCTCAGGACAAGCTCCATGGCCGCCGCTGCCGCGCAGGCCGCGTGGTCAATGGATTCTACGATGCCCCGCGGTCCCTGGGCCGCGCCGGCCACGAACACCCCCGGGGCGCCGGTATGGCACAGTCTCTTGTTTTGTCCCAGAAAGCCATCCTGGTTGCGCTCGAGCCCGAAAATTTCAGTTAACGCTCCGGCGCTCAGCGGCGGGGTGAGACCCTGGGAGAGCACCACCAGGCCGAACTCTTGGCTCTGGGGCTGGCCGTCAGGCCCGGCGAAACACACCTTGGGTCCGCTTGAACCTACTGACACCTCGCCGGGCATGACCCGTACGAAGTTGATCTCCTCCCTCATGTGGGGCAGGGCCTCTTCCCAGCTGGGCCCATAGCCCTGCACGTCCATATGAAAGAAGGTCACCTCAGTCTCCGGCCACCCGGCCATGATCAGCCCGGCCATGTCCAGGGCGAAGCCGCAGCACACCCGTGAGCAATAGAGGTTACCTAGGCTTTGGTCGCGTGAGCCCACGCATTGGATAAAGGCCACACTTTGAGGAGCCTGGCCGTCATCGCCCAGTAAAACACCCTGGCCCAGCATGGCTTCCAATTCCAGGGCGGTCATCACTCCCGGCACCCGACCATAACCGAAACGGGTCTTGCGGCTGGGGTCAAAGGGCTCGTAGCCCACGGCCAGGATCACGGCTCTGGCTTTTACCGTGGTTTTAGCCGTTAGAGGCGTGGCCAGGGCGTCATCCTCGGCGTCTTCGGGCTGGGGCAAAAGCTCCACCTGCCAAACGCCGTCGTCATAGCTGGCGCTCCCAGCCAAGGATCTGGTGTGATAAGCCGCTTGGGGCCTGGTGGCGGCCTCGGCAAGAAGGTCCCCCAAGCGGCAGGCTCCGCAATGCACGCAGGCCTGGGTGGCCTTGCAGCAAAAGTCGCGCACCCGCCCTCCCAGGCGCGAACCTTTTTCCGCCAAAAGCGAAGGGACTCCTCGACGGGCAAGTTCCAATGAGGCGGACAGGCCGGCCACCCCGCCGCCCAAGATCAAAACGGGTGTGTTGATTGCTGTCACGCGGCTTCCTTCCTGCTGCTAGCCTTCAACATAGTTAGAGGCCCGTCTCCGGCCTTTAGCGCGCACTGTTTTGGGCTTGACAAGCATATTTCGCCCTGTCTATAGTGCGAGTTAGCTAGATTGTAGCTAACATGTAATCATTTTGTCCACCGTTTTTCGCCCCAGACGCCGCTTTTTTGGTCTTAGCGAACCGTTGCGGCGGTCTGGTCGAGCACGTTAGGGAAGGACCCGCCATGACCCAGGAAGTCCCACCGATCAAGGCCACAAAACAAATGAGAAAAATCATGGCTGACTACTTCCAGCGCCTGGATCGGGCCAAGAAGGAAGGCAGCCCCAAAGTGGCATGGTGCACCAGCGTGGGTCCGGGAGAGTTGCTTTTAGCCATGGGTTTCGAGGTCTACTACCCCGAGAATCATGGAGCTATGCTGGGAGCCACCCGCATGGCCACCGATTTGATCCCCGTGGCCAACGCGGCCGGATACTCTCCTGAAGTCTGTTCCTATCTCACCTCTGACGTGGGTTCCTATCTGACGGGCAAGACTCCCCTCACCAAGGCCTACGGCATGGAGTCAATCCCCAAGGCGGATGTGCTGGTTTACAACAATAACCAGTGCCGCGAGGTGCAGGATTGGTTCAGCTTTTACGCCCGCGAGTGGGACGTGCCGATCGTGGGCATACAAAATCCCAGAATGATTGGCGAAGTTAAGGAAAGCCATCTCAAGGATGTACGTAGCCAGATGGAAGACATGGTGCCGGTACTGGAACATGTCAGCGGCAACAAGTTCGATATTGACCGCTTCCGTGAAGTGGTGGGGCTATCCAAAGAGTGCACGGCGCGCTGGCGTAAGGTGTTGGAATCTGCCGCCAATCTGCCTACTCCCCTGACCTTCTTTGACCATTGCATTCACATGGCTCCGGCTGTGGTGCTGCGCGGCACCAAAGCGGCCGTGGAGTACTATGATGAGCTTTTGACCGAGATAGACGAGCGCATAAAAGACGGGGTGGCCGCAGTGCCGGGCGAGAAAGTGCGCCTCTATTGGGACGGCATGCCGGTTTGGGGACGGTTGCGCATGCTGGGCGATCTGTTTTTTGAACTCAAGGCCCCCATTGTGGCCTCCACTTATTGCAATTCCTGGATTTTCGACCCCTTGGACCCCAAAGACCCCTTTGGGTCCATGGCCTCGGCCGCGCTGGAGATTTTCAACGTGCGCGACGAGAATTTCAAAGAAAGCTATATAAAGGAATGGGTCAAGCTGTGTGGCGTGCAGGGGCTGGTGTTCCATGACGCCAAGACCTGCCCCTATAACAGCAACAGCCGATTTGCCTTGCCCAACCGCATGTCCAAGGAACTGGGCATCCCCACCATTATCATCAACGGCGACCTCAACGACCTGCGCTGCTTCAGCGATGAGCAGGCCAAGACCAACATCGAAGCCTTTGTGGAACAGCTATTGGAGAACGCCTAATGAGCAAACAGCAAGGAGCCTGGCCGCGTTGT
>CAZDRW010000371.1:0-4225 GCA_964507555.1 uncultured Desulfarculaceae bacterium | reverse complement strand
AGGCCTTGGGGTTGAGGCTTGGGTCAAGAGGAGTTGACTTGGCGTTTGGCCGCCGGAGCCAGGGCCTTGTCAGCGGATTAAGGCCTGAGCAGTCGCGGGCGGATGCCTTAAGAAACGTTCTCCGCCAAAAATTAGCGGGTTGGAATCAATAGCCCAGATCCACTTGATCGCCCGGCACTCCTCCCACCAGCCCCCAATTCTGCCTCTGGCTTTCTTGGATGTTGATGAAAACATTCTCCTGGGTGAGCCCGGTGTGCAGGATGATCGCCTTGCTCAGTTCAGCCAAAAGCCGATCCTTCAACTCCCGGGAGCGGCCCTGAAAAATCAACACTTCGGCCGCTACGAAAGCCGGGTCCCTTTGCGGATGAACCGCCCGGCAATGCATAGGCGCGGTATAGACAATAACCTTGGCCCGGATGGGCTGCACATCCAGCGCCCGGATGATCGCCTCCCGCACATCCTGGGCCAAGGCTTGGCATGCCTCGGGTCCCAACTCGGCCGGTACATGTAGCTTAGCCAGAGGCAAGAGTGTTCTCCCCCTACATGATGGTTGCTGAACGGCTCAAAACATACCGCAACCAAGAGGCCGGGTCCATGATTTTGTCTCGCATGGTGAGTTGCGACAGATTCGCGGCTTGGCCAAAAAATGTCCACGCCCGAAGGCGTGGACCAGGAGTGAGGGAGTATGCCAGTTGGCCGGGGTTGGCCAGTGTTCTTATTAAGCGGCCTGCACCTGATGCCGGCTGGCCATTTGGGCGCCGGTTTTACAGTTGCGGCAAGTAATCAGATTCATCTTAAATACGAAAATGGGGAATGGTTCCGCGCCGATATTTGACCAACGCGGTTCGTTGGCGGTCACATAACGTTTGGCGCAAGCCTGGGGTGTCAGCTTAAGATTGCCCGGTTGGCTTGGGCACTCGAACAATGCGTGGGGATTCTTGCGGAGCCACGCTTCCGTGTCTATTTTGGGGACGAAGGCAGGGGACTTTCTGCGCGTATTTGTTCTGCGTCTCATTGAAATCTCCCTTGATCCGGGTTGCCTTAGTTCTGTTTTCTGTCTTGCGTCGCACAGAGCTATGGCAACTCTCGTGCCAAGTGCCTTAATGAAGTATTCGACTACCTAGGTTAGTGGTTTTAATTCCTAGTAATGATTTGATATTAGCTCAATTGTGCCATTTTTGAGATGCAGGCGGGCAACTCACAAGAGTCATTTATGGGCCTTAGAAAAGGCTAAAAAATATGTCGCAAACAAAACACATGACGCATTTGCTACACAATTAATATGCGGCCCCAAAACGCGTCATTGCACCCGGCATTGGGCTTTTTCGGGGAAAATATGTCGTAAACCGGACAATAAGCCGTAAGGAGCAGCTGGCTAAGCCCTCAGGATTACTAATTGCCCCGTGGCACTTTTATTGCACGATGGTTTAGAGGATGGGTGCAGTTGGGGGTGCCCCCCTAAAAGCAAAAGGGGGTGTTTAATGATCCGTGTGCTGATAGTTGAGAGCGATCCGGCTTTGGCCTGGCTCTATCGCGAAGAACTTCAGGACGCCGGATTTTCCGTGGGGGTGTGCGAAAGCCTGAGCTCCGCTCTGGCACGCATGCGCGACGCACCGGCCCATGTGCTGGTCACCGACCTCAACTCAGTTGGTGATAACCCCGATTGCTGGCTGCCCAGACTGCGCTCGGTCTTTGACGGTCCGGTGTTGGCTCTGGGCGAACTTCGCAGGAAATGCCGCGAGGGCATTGCAGTGGTGCCCAAAACCTCCGACCTGGGGCCCTTGATCAAGTCCCTGCGCGGCCAAGCCCTGCGCGCCCGTTGGTTCGCGGCGGCCGGCACCTGCTAACCCATCCCTCCACCCGGCCGATCTCGGCCGGTCGGCAACCCGCTCATCACTTGTTAACGTGAGGGGCGGGTTGTGTTATGCTCATAGACCTAAGCTATTTTATCACCACTAAATCCGGAGGATTGGCGCATGCCTGTGAGCACGCTGGAACCGCTACGCCCCGCCGAACTCAGACGTGGATTTGACCCCAAGAAAGTCCCCTTTGAAACCAGCGACCAAGCCGCTTCCTGCCAGGAGCCGGTGGTGGGCCAAGCCAGGGCCAAGGAAGCCTTGGAGTTCGGCCTCAGCATGCGGGATATGGAATACCACGTTTTTGTGGACGGCCCGCCCAACACCGGAAAGACCCATCTGGTGCGCTCTTTTGTGGAAAAAATCGCCAAGGACCAGGCGCCGCCTCCGGATTGGGTCTATGTGCACAACTTCCGCCAGCCCGACGAGCCCCGCGCCCTGCGCTTGCCTCCCGGAGGAGGCCGCGAGTTCGCAAAAGAGATGGCCGACTTGGTGGAGGTACTGAAAAAGCGCATACCGGATATGTTCGAGGGTGAAGAGCACGCCCGCCGCAAGGAGGAGTTGCAGGCCGGCTTCAAAAACCGCCGCACCGAGATATTCTCCGAATTGGACCGCCAAGCCCGCGAAGAGGGTTATGTACTTAAATTCGAGCCCACCGGAATCATGGTGGCGCCGGCCGATGAGGACGGACAGCCCATGCCCGAGGCCCGCATCCGCGAAATGGACGAAGAAGAGCGGGCGGTTTTACGCAAAAAAAGCGACTCCATCCAAATCAAGGTCACCGAGAGCCTCAGACAAATCGCCGGCTTTGAAAAAGAGATGAGCAAGGCCATGGCCGAGCTGGACCGTGAAATGGTCATGCAGTCGGTGGGCCACCTTTTCGATGAACTGCTGGACAAATACGCCGAGCAAGCCGAGGTGTTGGTCCACTTGCAGCAGGTGCGTGAGCACGTGGTGGACAACTTCTCCCAGTTCCAGAAAAAGGAACAGCCGGCCGGTATGCCCTTCCCCATGGTCTCCGACGAGTTGGACACCAAAAAATATGAAGTCAACGTTTTCGTGGACAACTCTGATAGTGAAGGCGCGCCGGTGGTGGTGGAGAGTCACCCGACCTTCCCCAACCTCTTCGGCCGTATCGAACGCCAGGCCCAGTTCGGCGCCCTGACCACCGACTTCACCCTGCTCAAGCCGGGCGCCTTGCACAAGGCCAACGGCGGCTTCCTGGTGATCCCGGTGCTGGATCTCTTGAAGCTGATGCTGCCCTGGGACAGCCTGAAACGCGCCCTTAGGGACCGCAAGGTCTACATGGAGGACGCGGTCGAGCAATTGGGCTACATGGTCACCCGTACCTTGCGCCCCGAGCCCATTCCCTTGGACGTAAAGGTGATCCTGGTGGGGCATTCGTACTTGTACCACCTGCTATTGGACTATGATCCGCAATTCCCCAAGTTCTTCAAGGTGCGGGCCCAGATGGCGGGCCGCATGAACAGGGAAGACCAGGAGGTGGACAGCCTCCTCTCCCACCTTTGCCGTGCCGTGGAGGCCAGCAAGCTTCTGCCGCTGCACCGCAGCGGAGCCGCCCGCCTGGTGGAGCTGGCCAGCGAGCATGCCGGCGACCGCGAGCGGCTCACCCTGCAGGTGGCCGTGGTGGAGGATGTGCTCAAGGAAAGCAATCATTACGCCCGCAAGGCGGGCAGGCCCAGCATCACCAAGGAGGACGTGGAGACCGCCATCAGTAAGCGCATCCGCCGGGTGTCCATGATGGAGGAAAGGCTGCGGGAGGCCATCACCCGCGACTTCATCCTGGTGGAAAGCCAGGGAGAGAAAGTGGGCCAGATCAACGGGCTGGCGGTTATGGACATGGGCGACCACGCATTCGGCCAGGCCTCGCGCATAAGCGCATCCCTGGGCCTGGGCAAGGAAGGCGTTGTGGCGATCGACCGTGAAAGCGACCTTTCCGGGCCATTCCACACCAAGGGCGTCCTGATTCTCTCCGGTTTCTTGCGCAACCGCTTCGGCCAGAAAGGCCCGCTGGCGTTGACCGCAAGCCTCGCCTTTGAGCAAAGCTATTCCGCCATAGACGGCGACTCGGCCAGCTTGGCCGAAACCTTGGTGCTGCTGTCGCGCATCGCGGGCGTTGCTCTGCGCCAGGACCTGGCGGTGACCGGCTCGGTAAGCCAGCAGGGTCAGGTGCAGGCCATCGGCGGCGTGAATCACAAGATCGAGGGCTTCTTCCGCCTCTGCCAGGCCCGGGGGCTCACCGGCAGCCAGGGCGTGGTGATTCCCAAGACCAACGTAAAAAACCTGATGCTGCATCCGGACATCGTGGCCGCAGCTAAAAAGAAGAAGTTTTCCATCTATGCCGTGGA
>CAZDRW010000370.1:0-4234 GCA_964507555.1 uncultured Desulfarculaceae bacterium | reverse complement strand
GTCGCTTTTTTTTCCAGGCATGAAGTTGTCGCCGGTCACCGCCACGGCGCGCACGAAGAAGAAGATATCCTCCAGGGGAACGTACTCGCCGAAGGGCACCAAATGCACCTTGTCGTACCAGCCCAGCGAGCGCCCGCCCGGGCCCAGCAGCCAGGAGCGGTTGGTGGGGTGATACTTGCCGTCCCGCTCCACCGTGCCCAGGGTTCCGGTGAGGATGAAGGCGTCCAGCTCATGGGCCGCCTGCATGACCAGGCGGGTCTCCTTGGCCTCGTGCATCAGGTAGAACGGCGCCGAGGACTCGGACCAGATAACTAGCCAGGGTCGCTTACTAATTCCGGCGGCGGCCTTGCGGGTCAGGTCGATGTGGCGCTTGAGGTTTACGTCCCGGAGGTCGCGCTGCCACAGCTCGCGCAGAGGTATATTCGCCTGGACAACCGTGGAAATGAGCTTGGGCGCGGCGTTGGCTTCCTTGCGGACCTCGGCCAAGCGCACTTCGCCCCAAAGCCAGCCGCCGGCGATGATAATCCCGACCACGCCCAGAGCCACAAACTCGCGCCCTCCCAAGCGGCGCGCTTTCCAAAAGCCCAGGGCCACCCGCGCCAGGAGGGCGTTGATAAGCACCACCCAGAACGACAGCCCGTGCACGCCCCAAATTTCGGCGCTTTGCAATAGCGGCAGCCCGCCAATCAGTCCGTTGCCCAAGGGCAACCAGGGAAAGCCGGTGAGCGCCACCGCGCGCAACCACTCCAGGCCGGTCCAGACCAAGGGCGCGGCGATCAAAGGGCTCAGGCCGGCCCGCCTTATAAGCGCCACCAAATAGGCAAAGGCCGCCACATACACCGCCAAGATGGCAGCCAGGAGCAGCAGGGCGAAAATGGCCAGAGGCCAGGCCACCTGTCCGTAGACCGTGATGACCACCAGTAGCCAATGCATCTGGGTGACACCCAGGGCCAGGGCGAAGACATAGCCCATGGCCGCGGCCCGGCCCGGCGTTTGGGTCCAGCATTGCCACAAGAGCGGGATCAGGCCCAGGCAGGCCAAGGGCCATAGGTTATAGGGCGGGAAGGCGAAAAGCAGCAGCGCGCCCGCCGCGATCATGGCCGCAAGGCGAGGCCAAAGCTCGCGAGGGACTGAAAACCGCAAGGGACTAGTTCTCGGGTGGGGCTTGAGTGGAATTAGCTACAAGATGCACCTGCACTTGAGTCACCTTGCGCTCATCAGCTGCGGTAACCACCATGCGCACAGGGCCATAAGCCACCTCTTCCTGGGGACGAGGCACCCGCCCTAAAAGGGTGGTGATGAAGCCGCCCACGGTTTCGAAGCGACCTTCCGGGAGAGAGTCGGGCAGTTCCACGCCCAGGCGTTCCGACAGCTCCTCGATCTCCAGGCGGGCCTCCACCAGAAACGAGCCGTCGGCCTGCTCGGTGATCAATTGCTCCTCTTGGTCGTACTCGTCCTCGATCTCGCCCACGATCTCTTCCAGCACGTCTTCCATGGTGACCACGCCGGCGGTTCCGCCGTACTCGTCCACCACTACGGCCAGGTGCACCCGCTTGCGGCGGAAGGATGCCATGAGTTCATTCACCGGCATGGATTGGGGCACGAAAAAGGCCGGCCGCATAATTTCATCGATTCCCATCGAGTCGTTCTTGTTCCAACAGGGCAGGATGTCCTTGGCGTGGATCACGCCCACGATATGGTCGGGGTCCTCGGAATAGACCGGTATGCGCGAGTGGCCCGATCCCACGATCACGGCAATGGTCTCGGCCACGCTGGCGTTCTGGGGAATCATGGCCAACTCGGTGCGCGGCATCATTATCTGGTCGGCGGTGATCTCGGAGAGCTGTAGGACCGCCTCGATCATATCGGCTTCGCGGCCCGATAGAAAACCTTGGGCCTCGCCCTGATCAACCAGATCCTGTATCTCGCGCTCCAAATCTTTGGAGGTGCTGGCGCGGTTACCCAAGAGCAACTCTTTTAAGCGATTGAACAGTCCCCGTCGCGACTCTGTCTCCAACCTGTTTCCATCCTTTCCATAAGATGTTCATGAAGCCTTGTTGCAGCGCCCGTGCAAGCACCGGAACTTGCCATGAATATTATCCACATAAATGGGTACTTGACAAGGTCGGCCACTGATCTTAAGTTTTATATATATAGGAGGCGTTTACATGCCAATCGAGTTTGACCCGGCAACCACCAGCTATTTCCAGACTGTTTACAGCGGTCAGGGAGTGGAACGCCCCGTTCCGGAGCCGCCTCCTCCGCCGCCGGAACAGCAAGCCGCGCCTCCTCCGCAAGCAACCGAGCCCGTGGAGGATTTGCCGCCGGCTCAGGACGACCCCGCCCTTCAGCCCAATAACAGCGGCTATCCGGGCGGGACCACCTCAGGCTCCATTGTGGACGAGGTGGTCTAGACAGTATTATTATAGTCTAAACCTACAAGGCTTCCCCTAGGGGAGGCCTTTTTTTATCGTATGGAGTCATTTTTAAAGTTCAATTCGGATTAAGCAATATTGTGGTCATGGCAGTGTTCACCTCAGGAGGGATAGCTTCTTAGCCCTGTTTGACTTTACTATAGACCCGGCACTCTTTTATGGTGCCGTCATCGGCTAGGGAGTAAACGTCCACGCAGGACAGCTCCACCTGGCTACCCTTGGGATAGCTTCGGCCCAGGAAGCTCCCGTCGGCGATGAACTCAAGGCTTGCCACCGTCTGCAGATAGGCAACGCCTTGGCCAAAGGCCACATGCTTGGGCTTACTCAAGGTCTCCTTTATGGAAGCATGATCGCCGGTCCAATATGCCTTTATGTCCGCACGGCCCTGCATGCGTCTTTCCGAGGCGTCCCAAACGCAATCATCGCTTAGAAAGGAAAACACCAGATCCCAGTCTTGCCGGCTGAAGGCATCGAAAAACTCCTCGAAATCCTGCTCGGTCCGGATGGATCGCTTGGACATCGCGCGCTCCTAGCTGAATAGGTGGTGAGACCGTGCCGGGTCTGCGCCGGAGAGCGGGAGACTCCGCCTTCTCCGGCCTCAGGCCTCAAACCAGGTTCAGGTACAACTGGACCCGGATGAACTTGCCGTCTTTGATGTCATAAAAGGCGGCGCACTTGCCATAAAACACCTCTCCCTTTTTCCTGGGTCCCAGGTAGTCGGTATCCTCGAAACAGTTCCATTGGATGTCGAGCTCGGCGGCCACTTTGTCGCCCTGGGCCACGATGCTGCGGAAGTGGATCACCTCGTGGATGCCGGCGTGGCCGGAATTCTTGCCGGCATTCCAAAAATTCACCAGGGCCTGCTTGCCTTTGAAGCTTCCCTTGAAAGGATGAATGAACACCGCCTCCGGGTCATAGTATTTATCGAAAAACGCGCTCTTGTCCTTGGCGTTGCTGAACTCCTTCTCGTATTCCTCAAACCATTTGGCGCCGAACATCAAGCCTGCCTCTCTTGGTGAGTGGTCTATGAGATTATCTTTTTATCGCGGAGGTTTTGGATCTCCTCATCCGTATAGCCCAGGGCCAGCAGCAGTTCCTGGCTGTCCTGGCCCAAGAGCGGAGGCAGGGTGAAGTCCACGGCGGGCTCGCCGCCAAAGGAGAACGGCGGGGCGATGAAGGTCACCTCATCCCGCTGGGGGTCGCGGTCATAGGGGACCATGACCAGCTTGCCGTTCTGGACGACGAACGGGTTTTGCAGGGCCTGGCCGATGTCCAGCACCGGGGCGTAAGGGATGCTGCCGCTTAGCTTCTCGGTCCAAAAGGCGGTGGGGTTTTGCATCAAGATCCCATCCAGGATCTCGGTGAGTTCGTCGCGGTGGGCCATGCGCAGGTTGTTGGTGGCGAACCTGGGGTCGGCCGCGAGGTCCGGCCGCTCAAGCTTTTGGCAGAGAAGTTCCCAGAACTTCTGGGTCAGGCAGGCGATATAGACCCAGCCGTCGGCGGTACGGTAGATCTGGCTGGGGCACTGGGTGGCATGGGCCGAACGAGGCTGCTTGCCTCCCACCAGGCCCTCGTTGAGGTAGTACATCCCCTGGTAGCACAGGCAATTGAGGGCAATATCGAAGAGGTTGGTGTCCGCGTCGCAACCTTGGGAACTACGCTGGGCCCGCAGCAGGGCCGAGACCGTGCACAGGGCCCCGTAAACGCTGCCCAGAAGGTCCACCACCGATACCCCCACCTTGGTGGGCGGCGATCCCGGATCGCCGTTCTTCACCGCTCCGGGTGAAGCAGCGCGGCCA
>CAZDRW010000369.1:0-4252 GCA_964507555.1 uncultured Desulfarculaceae bacterium | reverse complement strand
AACTAATCCGCAGTGCCTTGCGTGAACTGGGCCTCACCAATATCTGCGAGGCCAACAACGGCGAAGAGGCAATCAAGATCGTGGAGTCGGAGCACCTCGACCTGGTCTTGAGCGACTGGAACATGCCCAGAATGTCTGGTTTGGAGTTCTTGGCATGGGTGCGCTCGCGCGAGCAGTTCAAGAACCTGCCCTTTATCATGATAACCGCCGAAAGCGACAAGATGAACGTAGTGGAGGCCATCCGGTTGGAAGTAAGCAACTACATCATCAAGCCCTTCACGGCTGAGATATTGGAAAAGAAGATTAGGCAGGTATTACCTTAAGGGGAGCCATGCCGGAAAGCCCTCGCCACGCCGACGAGCCAAGGAGTCTGGGGCCATGGACCTAGCCGATCTCCACGTAATGGTGGTAGATGATTTCCCTCCCATGCGCAAGCTGCTGATAAAGAGTCTGCGCCAGATGGGCGCAAGCAGGATACTAGAGGCCCGCGACGGCACCGAGGCTGTCCAGCTCATGAACTTAAAAAAGGTGGATTTGATCCTCAGCGACTGGAACATGCCGGACATGGGCGGACTGGAGCTGTTGCGTTGGGTGCGCGACAAACACCCCTGGGGGCACATGCCTTTTTTGATGGTCACCAGCAGGGGGCAGCAGCTGGACGTGGTGGAGGCGGTGAAGGCCGGGGTTGACTCCTATATTGTCAAGCCTTTCACTCAGGAGGGCTTGGAGGAGAAGGTGGCCAAGCTGGTCCCCCAGGCGGCCCAATTCGCCGATGACCGAGCCGCCGCGTTAGAGGCTGCGACCGCGGCGGAACCGGCCGAGGCCAGCCCCCAGGCCCTGGAAGAGCCTATGGGTGCATCCGACCCACCAAATGGCCAGGCAGATTTAGCTCAAGCGGCCGAGGCCGCCGCCGGGGCCGAGACACAAGACGATGCGGCGCCTGCGGAAAAGCGACCATCGATCCCGGCCGCCCCGGCCGCCCCGGCCAGCCAGGATGATAAGCCCTAGCGCGCGTGCCGTTTTTGGGCTACCCGGCCCAGCTCTCGTTGGGTGACCAAGCCAGGTTCATCCAGGCCATCACTGAAAAACTGCCCCTGGACTATGCCGAGAAGGCCGTCACCTGCCTGGCCAGCGGCGAGGGATCCAAGACTGTCCCGACTCTTGAAGAGTTGCGCCCTTCCCCTGTCATCGCTTGCCCCGCCGAGCAACGACACGGCTCCGGAGAACTGGCCGTGGCCGCTGTATATCTTCAGCGAATTTGGCACACAGGCAACCATGGCTAGGATTTGGGACAATTGAACAATGATATGAAGCAGCCTCGTCATATTTTTAGTGCGCGGGTTGATATCCTTAGATTTTTCGGATTTCCATTAATTGAAGCTATCGATCAATGGAAATGCAAGCTGTTCAATTTTTTATGGCCGATGCTTAATTGATAAAGCCTAGACCTGTAAATTTGTTTGCTCATATTTATACATAAAATATTTTGATATGCGTGGATAGTCCGTCAGAACTAGTCAATGAAGCGCAGCAGGGATTGTAAGTAGTTTTGTAAGTAGTCGATTGGCAGAAAATAAGGGATTAATGGGTATTGTCGGTATAGCTATGATATTAAAATTTATGTTAAATATATTTAGTTGCTAATAAAGTGCTGCAATTACAGTTAATAAATAATGTAAATGGCGGTCGAAAAGGGTGACGGAGATTATGGCGGTTGAAAAGCGTGGCACACCGATTCAGTTTTCTTCGGGAGTTCCTTGTCGTTGGAGGCCATGGTGGTCTTCAGGCTGGGGCGTCCCGGAGGAGCGGAAGGGGTGTACACGGACATGGAGCAATGGACACGGATAAGGCTAGAGTTACGCGATGGAGAGACGAGCAAGCGCGAGTTGATGCGCCAGGAGGGGATCCACTGGGAAACCCTGCAGAAGATCCAGGATTATTCCGAGCCTCCCGGCTACCGCATGGATTCACCCCGTCCCAAGCCCAAGCTGGGCCCCTACCTTGATTTAATCGCAGAGATCATTGACCAGGACAAGTCGGTCCCCAAGAAGCAGCGTCATACGGCCATGCGGATATATCACCGCCTCAAGGGGCTGGGCTATCAGGGCAAGTACACCCAGGTCAAGGATGCGGTGCGCGAAATCAAGCGTGTGAGCCGTGAAGTGTACATGCCGCTGGTGCACCGGCCCGGCGAAGCGCAGGTGGATTTTGGCTACGCCCTGGCCACGGTGTCGGGAGTTCTGCGCAAGGTGGCGTTGTTCATCATGGCCCTGCCGTTTTCTGACGCCTTTTTCGTGGCGGCCTTTGAGAAGGAGTGCAGCGAGAGCTATTGGGAGGGTCACGCGCGGGCGTTGGAGTTTTTCGGCGGTGTGCCCCAGCGGATCAGCTATGACAATACCAAGGTGCTGGTGTCCAAGATCATAGGTCCCCACGAGCGGGAGCTGACCGACGGGTTTCTGAAGCTGCAGAGCCACTATCTTTTCAGGGAGCATTTTTGCCGGGTGCGGCGGCCCAACGAGAAGGGTGTGGTGGAGGGCGTGGTCAAGTACGCCCGGCAGAATTTCTTGGTGCCGGTTCCTCGGGTCAAGGACCTGGCCGAGCTCAATGCCATGCTGGCCCAGCAGTGCCGCGATGACCTAAAGCGCCGGTTGCGTGGCAAGGGCGGGACCAAGGCGGAGCTTTTGGGGGAAGATCAGGCCGCCTTCGCTCCGCTGCCTCCATCCCGCTTCGATGCCTGCCGCAAGCAGCCCACCCGGGCCAATTCCTTGTCGCTGGTCCGCTTCGACGACAATGACTACTCGGTGCCGGTGGCCTGTGCCCACCACGAGATTCTGGCCAAGGGCTATGTGGACCGGGTGGTGCTCTGCCACCATGACTCGGTGGTGGCCCGGCACACCCGCTCCTGGCAAAAGGAAGGGGTGTTTTTCGACTACCGCCACTACCTCCCTTTGCTGGAGCGCAAGCCCGGCGCCCTGGACCATGCCCGTCCCCTGGCCGGCCTGGATCTGCCCGAGTGTTTCGAGGTCTTGAGGCGCCGGCTGGTGGCCGTGGAGGACAGGGCTGGCGAGGGCACCCGCAAGTACATCAAGATCCTGCGGCTGCTGGAGGACCATCCCGTGGCCAGGCTGAAACATGCGGTGGAAAATGGGCTGTATGCCGGGGCCTACGCCCCGGAGGCCATAGCCTATTTGCTGGAGCCAAGATCATGCTGGCCACCGGCCACCTTCATCCTGGATGGCCGTGAGCATCTGGGCCGGGTGAGCGTGGCCGGACCCGATATCGCCGCCTATGACTCCCTGCTTGCCCAGGGAGGTGCGCCATGAAGGATCAGGACAAGCCCACCGTTCTTTTGGAGTATCACCTCAAGAAGCTCAAGCTGCCCACCATGCTCAGGGAGTACGCCGCCGTGGCCAAGGTCTGCACCGATGACCGCTCCGACTTCATGACCTACCTGCTGCGCCTGACCGAGCGGGAGCTCTTGGACCGAGAGAAGCGGGCAGCCGAAAGGCGCATCAAACAAGCCGCCTTTCCGGTGATCAAGACCATGGACACCTTCGACTTCAAGGCCCAGCCCTCCATCAATCAGCAGTTGGTCAAGGAGCTGATGAGGGGCCAGTACATCGCTAAAAAGGAAAACGTGCTCCTGATCGGAAACTCCGGCACCGGCAAGACCCACCTGGCCTGCGCCATGGCCTTCGCTGCCTGCGCCCAGGGACGCAAGGTGCGATTCTACACCGCTACCGCCCTGGTGACAGAGCTCATGGAATGCCGCGAGGAAAGGCGCCTGCAACGGCTGCAGAAACAGCTCCAGCGACTGCAACTGCTAGTAATCGATGAATTGGGCTATGTCCCCTTCTCCAAAATCGGGGCCCAGTTGCTATTCGAGGTGGTGGGAAGGGCATACGAGCAGCAAAGCCTCATGATCACCACCAACCTGCCCTTCCAGCAATGGACCGAAGTCTTCGGCTCAGAAAGACTCACCGGCGCTCTCTTGGACCGACTGACTCACAAGTGCCACATCGTCGAGGCCAACGGCGAAAGCTACCGGCTGAGGCAGGCCAAGACCCGCTCCCGCAACAAACCAACTACCAACTAAGGGAAAATCATGATTGACAGGACAAAGACCAGTGGGATATCTGTCGAACATGTGTCACGGTTTTAGACCGCCAACCGCCTCGCTTTTACTCCGCCATTCACAGGCGGGCATCGAGCCGTCGGTGGGAAGCCGGGGCGACTCCTACGATAATGCTTT